>JAGVUK010000293.1 GCA_019136335.1 Methanomicrobiales archaeon | reverse complement strand
GCGATCGCAACCACGCTCGCGTTCCCGGGCGACTGACCCAAACCGGAAGATCACCTCGCCGGAGCCGGGCGCTCGACACCCCTGCTCTCCAGGTACCTCCGTGCGGCGCAGGGATCGTCGGTCGCGAAGCCGTCGACGCCGAGCCGGACTGCTTCTTCAAGATCGTCCTCTGTATTCAGCGTCCAGGGAACGACGAGCAGCCCGGCGTCGTGCGCCTGCTCCACCATCTCACGCGAGAGGCGGTCCCGTCGCGGGAGGATGAGGTCGGCCTGTGCCGGGCGGGCAAATTCGGCGGGGTCGCCGATCTCCGCCGAGGAGATGAGGCCCGCCTGCACACCGGGGAGGAGCCGTTTTGCCATCGCGACGCTCTGCGGGTTAAAAGAGACCAGGATGAACCTCTGCGGCATCCGGTCTATGAGCGCCGAGACGATGATCACCTCGGTCCCGGGCTCCTTGATCTCCACGACAAGCCCTGCCCGTCCGTGGACGAGGTCGAGGACCTCGCGGAGCGTCGGGATCGTCTCACCCTCGCCCGCGTCCAGCCTCGCCAGGTCCTCGATGGTGTAGCCTTTGACCGGCCCGGTCCCGTCCGTCGTCCGGTCGACGGTTGCGTCGTGGATTGCGACGGGGATCCCGTCCTTCGTGAGGCGCACGTCGATCTCGACGAAATCGGCGCACGCCATACCTCTCCGCAGGGCAAGGAGGGTGTTTTCAGGCGCGAGAGCCCGGGCGCCGCGGTGTCCGATGATGAGCATGCCGCGCCATCTACCCGGGGACCAGATATAGGTGGCGGAGGCCGGGGCCCGGGCTGACCCCCGGGCTCTCGCGGTCACCTGGTCCTCCCAACCTCCTGGCTCACGTCTGCGGCCGGCCGGTACGACTCCTCCCCGAACAGTAACTTCGCTCATCTGGCACCCCGGCAACGATGCGGTCTCGCGCGACGCCTTACCACGAAGTTGGCAGCACCCGGGCACCGGCTTCGCGAACTTCCGTGGCAACGCATGAGCTGGTGCATCGATTCCAAACGAACAGACCATATCTGGCCTCCGTCCTATCCCCCAGAAAGCGCTCCCCCCCGTCCCCCCACCCCGCCCAACCTTCGGCCTCCTCCCCCGTCCCGGGGGGCGAGGGCAGTGCGTGGGGATACCCGGTGGCAAGCCGTGCCAGGAAGCGGTATCGACGCCGGTTTCCCGAAAGGATAGACAGGGGAGAACCGCCCCGGAACTGGTTTTTCTCCGGGATCCCCCGTGCAGTGGACCGTGGGGGTATCGCCATTGGGGGAGGGGGCCGGGGAGGGAGCTTCCCCTCCCCGCAGGCGGGTACCCATACATCCCTCCTCAAAGCCCCCGCCCCCCGATCGATACTCTCCTCCGTCGAGAGTGCCGGTAATTGAGAATCGTTGCACTGGTGGATGGGGATAGCGAGAGAGCCTCTCGCGTTGAGCCGTGTTGCCGCGAGGGGAAGTCAGCAGTTTGACTTCCAGGGGAGGGCTTTCTTGGAACGTTAGCGCAGTGCTGTCGAACTTGCCGGGCGCCTCGAACACGGAATCCGGCGCATGGTTCTTGCGGGCATGATCGATCAGGTCCTGCTCTCCGGCAGGGTAATCCATGCTCCTGAAGTGCTCCCGGAGCGCATCGGCGCCCGGTTGATCCTTCGACGTAGAGCGCCGTCCGGCATCAACGCCCGCCTCCGTATCGTGCATCCATATACCGGATGCACGGCTCTGCAGGAGTACCGCCCGGCAGCATGGTTTCGGTCAGCCGGGGATGAGATCCGACAGGTGCCGGAAGACGGCACCTGGGGCAGAAAAGCTTACTTCTGCACGATCTTCTTAAACTCGGACTTCACATCTTCCGGGTCTTTGTACTGCCTGTCTTCGAACTGGTTTATCGCATCGAGGACGATCTGGGGGGCTTCGCTCTCCTTTGCCCGGGTGATCAGGTCGTTCTTCGATGCGGGGAAATTCATTCCCGAGGTGCTCGCCTCGATGATCTGCGGATCGAGTTCCTGTATGGTCCCGGCAACGCCTGACATCCCGCCCGTGGCGGATTCCTTCATACCTTTCATCTCTCTCACCATCGCATCCGTGCCCCCTTCCGGGAGGCGACCCACGATGGATAAGATGCAATAAATACCTATCGCCCGTATGGTGACGGGAGAGTTACGCCGTATCAACCCGATACAGCCCGATCAGCGGCAGCTGGAAGTGATCCGGGAGGCTCGCGGCCGGCCGCGAGCCTCCCGGGG
>JAGVUK010000085.1 GCA_019136335.1 Methanomicrobiales archaeon | reverse complement strand
ACATGACATCGGGTTCTCCGCCGTCGTCTCGGTCGGCAACCAGGCGGACCTCAACTTCATCGACTTCCTCAGGTTCGTGGAGCGTGACCCAAAGACCAAGGGCATCATCCTCTACATCGAGGAGATCCAGGACGGCAAGACCTTCATGAAGGTGGCGAGCGAGGTCGCAAAGACCAAACCCATCGTGGCGATCAAGTCCGGTTCGTCCGAGAAAGGCCAGGCGGCGGCCTCGTCCCACACGGGCTCGCTCTCGGGGTCGTACGACGTCTACATGGAAGCCTTCCGCGACGCCGGCGTCATCCCGGTCCACACCCTGACCGGTACGTTCCAGGTCGCGGAGATGCTCTCGCTCCCGAAAGGCTACCCCCGCGGCAAGCGTGCGGTCGTGATCACGAACGCCGGCGGGTTCGCCGTCCTCTCCTCCGACTACGCCGAACGCTACGGCATCGACCTGATCAGCCTGCCGCCGGCGGTCCTCAAGGAGCTCAACGACCTTCTCCCCGACTTCTGGAACAAGAACAACCCGATCGACCTCCTCGGCGACGCCAACGAGAAGAGGTTTGAGCAGACCTTCAGCGTGCTCGCCAAGTACCAGGACTGCTGGGACATCGCGTTCGTCGTCGGGTTCCCGAACCTTGTCATCGGGTCGGATCAGCTCGCAAACCAGATCATCCGGTTCTCGGAGAAGACCGATAACATGATCGTCGCGACGCTCCTCGGCGGCGGGTCCATGGACCGGGGCCGAAAGATCCTCAAAGAGAACGGCATCCCGCTCTTCGATGAGCTCGACTTCACCTTCCGGGTGATGGGGCGGATCCTCTGGCAGAGGTTCCGGTAGATCTCCTCCCTGAACAAATATTTTTCTCGTTATTGAGCCCGTACCGGAGCGGGCCGCAGGAGGGAGAACGCGCCCCACGCTCTTTGCGGCGACGGGAGCGACCGTGCCGCCTCTCGTGAAGGGGCGACCGCACCCGGAGGCACCGGGCAGTCCGAACGCCTCACGCATCCCGGTCCCGGGACAGGTGTCGGTCCGGGCGGTCCCCGGGCACCCGTCTCCCATCCCTCCACCAGACCACGATGAACGACGAGAGGACGAGCAGCGTGTAGCAGGCCCAGAAGAGCGGGATGGCCGTGCCGGAGTCCGGGCCCCGGGAGACAAGCCGCACGATGCCGGCAAGCATCGATACCAGGACGGCCGCAATCACGATGAGGACCGGCGCTATCCTGACGCGGGGGCTCCCCGGGGATGCCGGCACCCCTTTCGGCGTCACCACAAACGGCAGTCTCTTCCCGGAGACGGCGTACCAGACCGCCCGGGCGTATACGAAGGCGAGCGTGTTGAAGATCGCCTGCGAGAACGCGAGGTCGCGCAGGGGGTAGTGCCGCTCACGGATGCTGATAACGACCTGGATGGCGATCACCACGGCGATCACCACGGCAAAGATCGGGGGGAGCCAGACCGGCAGGATAGGGATGCCGAAGAGCAGCGTGGCGACAGGGAGGAGGAAGAGCGCGACGTTAAACTCAAGCCACTGGACCGGGGCCAGGCTTGTGGGGTGCGTTACGAACTGTCTCATCATCGTCCCGAGGAGCCGGGTGTTCCCGTACGCCCAGCGGAGCTGCTGCGTGAAGTATGCCGCGAGGTTCGGGGGCGCCATGCCTTCTGCATACACGGCGTCGAGGTAGACCCCCCGGCATCCCCGGGTGTGGAACGCAAAGGCAGTGGCGATGTCTTCGGCGATGGAGGTCTCGTCCATCCCCCCGATAGCGAGAAGATGGCTGACGCGGAAGATGCAGTTTGAGCCGGTCAGCACGGTGGTCTGGTTGACGGAGAGCCCCCTGCAGACATGCTTGTTGTAGATGTGCTGCTGGTAGGAGAACGTGACGCTTATGGGGTCGTCCGGCTCCGACCGGAAGAACTGGGGGGTCTGGACGAACGAGACGGACGGGTCGGCCTCAAGGACCGGGATGAGGTCGGCGAGGATCGCCGGTTTTACCTTCTGGTCGGCGTCGATCACCAGAAGATACGGCGTATCGCCGTCAAGAAGCGAGAGGGCGTGGTTGATCGCTCCCGCCTTGAACCCCTTCCTGTGATCGCGGTGGACGTAACGGAGATGATGACGGCGGCTGATCTCTTCCATCGATGCGCGAAGACGCGGGTTGGTCGAGTCGTCGAGGAGGAAGACCGAGAAGTCCGGGTAGGCGACCGACGTGCATGCCCGGACGCAGGACTCGACCACCCGGGGCTCCTCGTTGTAGACGGGGATGAAGACCGCGACGCGGCTGGTGGGTGCAGCCTCCCGCCGCGGTGTTATGGAGCGTTCGGGGTAGGCGTAGAGCGACCGCAGGAGGTGATCGGCGTAACTCATGAACTGGATCACCCCGAACGCGGTGACGACGACGAGGAGGAGAGAGAGTGCTCTGGCAACGAGGCTCCATTCGGCCCCGGCGAGTATCAGGCGGATATCGCGGAAGAGGACGAACAGGAGCAGCGCCACGAGCGTGGCGGTAAAGAACGATATACGCGCTGCCGTCGTCATTGGAGTGTCCACCACTGTCGTGTGCAGGACGCCTCGCGGGTACACGGTACCGGGTGCCGGCACCGGACTCCCTGCAACGGAGAGTGCACGAGGCAATTCAGCTACCACCCACTCTACCGGATTATTTAACTCTTATGGTCCCGATTGCCCCCGGGGCCAGAAAAGCCCCTCCCGCGAAGAGATATCCGCCAGCACGGGAGAACAGCCGTTCCGGTGCCGCACGGGGCCCTGGACGGCGGCATGGGTGCGCTCCGGTCTTCCTCCGGGACCCGGATCGTGCACGCGGCCGCCTGGAGGGAGGGAGAGGGATCGCGGCACGGCCGCCCGGCAACCGACACCATGAAATAGGTTGCTCTCCTTCTGTCAACTGATACTTATGGCTGTGAAGACGACAACTGCATCGTTGAAGAAGTACGAACTGCCGCCGCTGCCCTACGCGCCTGACGCCCTCGAGCCGTATATCTCCAAAGAGCAACTCGCCCTCCACCACGACAAGCACCACCAGGCGTACGTGACCGGGGCGAACGCCGACCTTGAGAAACTGGAGAAGGCGCGGCAGGAAGGAGCCGAGATCGATATGAAAGCGCTCTTAAAGGAGCTCTCGTTCAACATAGGCGGCCAGGTCCTGCACACCTTCTTCTGGTCGAACATGGCGCCGGCAGGCTCTGGCGGCGGCGGAAAGCCGGGCGGCGCTCTCGCAGACCGGATCGACCAGGAGTGGGGTTCCTTTGACCGGTTCAAGGCGGAGTTCACGAAGGCTGCCGCGAGCGTCGAGGGGTCCGGCTGGGCGGCACTGGCGCACTGCAGCATGACGGATCGCCTCATGATCATGCAGATCGAGAAACACAACAACAACGTCTACCCGGGGTTCGCGATCCTGATGGTGCTCGACGTATGGGAGCACGCCTACTACGTCGACTACAAGAACAACCGCGGCCAGTTCATCGACGCGTTCTGGAACGTCGTGAACTGGGATACGGTGAACAGGAGACTGGAGAACCTGTAACCTCCTCTCTTTTCCTCCCGGCGGGAGGCGCCTCTCGCCGGGATAGTTCTTTTCAGCCGCCCCGCGGCCGCAGCCGTCGGGCTATCTCACCTTATTTTGAGTCTGAGGAGGGGATCTCGCCGTTCGCGTCGCCGCAGAAGAGGTGCGAAACACCAGATGCAGCGGTGTGATGCCCTGCCTTCCCGCTTCAGGAGGCCGCAGCGGGGGCACGCCCGGGCACCGTCCCCGGCGAGGTCGATAGCCGCCACGGTTCATTCTCCGGAAATTGCCCGGGGAAAGGCCGTATGCATGCACTGCATGGTCACGTATCGGGTATCCCCACGAGGAGCGGACGTCCGGCGCCGCCGGGATGGGGGACGGGGAGGCCCGCGCATCCGGGGCCTGAACGGGGTACCGGGCAGGAACGGCCCGCAGGTGCCGGCCTCCCCATCTACCGTGGAGAAGGGGGACGGTCCATGCCCCGGGGGAGCCGGGTGCGGGATGCAGGAGGAACGGGTCGCCGGGAGGGCCGAAAACACGTTTGCGCGGCCCGCGAAACGGCGGAAAATCCGGCATCAGGCGGGCTGGAACCGCAAATCTCTTATCACCCGGAGCCTGATTTAATTATATAATCCCAATTTTATAATAAACACTGAGGGGGGAACAAGCCACATGAGCACAGCAGATCCGGTATCCATCCGACCAGAAGAGACGTTCCAGATCCTTGACGAGCCCGGCGTGGGTATCCTCGTGCTCGACCGCGACATGCGGGTGGCCTGGGTGAACGCCTATGCCGCGGAGATCCTCTCGGCCGGGAGCGAGATCCTCGGCGCCGATGCCCGCCGGGTCCTCGGCACCCGCCTGGCGCCGCTCCTGCAGGAGCGGGGAACCGCCCGTGAACTCCTCGCCGCCGTCGACGACGGGAGCGAGATACCCGGCCTCGACCTCCCGGTGCAGGACCCACGGGGAGGAGAACGGCGGTATCTCTACTCCAGCCGGAAGATGGAGCAGGGGCCGTATGCAGGGATGTGGGTGCTCCGGCTGCGGGACGTCACCGGCGGGGAGGCAGGCGCAGCATCCCCTCTTCCCCGGGTCCGCGAAGAGAAAGAACAGGTGCGGGGGCTTCGCACCCTGCACAGGATCTCGCGGCTGGCGGATAGGGATGAGACTCCACTAGAAGAGATCTTCCGGGGCGTCGCCCGGGCCCTTTCCGCCGGGTTCCGCCGTCCCGAACGGATCGGGGTCCGTATCACCCACGGCGATGCGGTGTACGCCCACCGTTACCGGGAGACGCCCCAGAGCATCGCAGCCGATATCCGGGTGGGCCGGCGGCGGGCAGGAAGGATCGAGGCCGTCTACCTTCCGGACACTCCGGGCGCCTTCCTCGCCGGCGAAGAGTACCTCCTGCAGGCCGTGGCGGAGATGCTCGGGCGGGCCGCCGAGAAAAGGAGCAGCGAGGAGCGGTACCGCTCGTTCTTCCGGGACTTCCAGGGTATCGCCTACCGGACGACGGTGGAGTCTGACCCCGTCCTCTTCCACGGCGCGGTGGAGGCGATCACCGGGTATACCGGGGACGAGTTCCTTGCCGGGGCCGTACGCTGGGACGCGATCGTACACCCCGACGACCGTCCCGGTCTCCAGGAGAGCGCCGGCCAGCTCCGTGCGGTTCCGGGTCTCTCGACCGAGCGGGTCTACCGGATCGTGCGAAAGGACGGCACGACCCGGTGGGTCCGGGACTTCGCCCGGAACATCTGCAGCGAGGACGGCACGCCCGTTCTCATCCAGGGCACCATCCACGACGCCACCGAACGGAGAGCGACAAACGAAGGGCTGCTCTCCTCAAACAGGCAACTCTCGGTCCTGAACCGGATCATGGGCGTCTCCGCGTCGTCGCTCTCGCTTGACGAACTGCTCGAGGAATCGCTCTCGATGACGATCGACCTGCTCGGTTTCGACGTGGGCCTGGCCTACCTGCTCAACCCGGAGCGGACACTGGCACTCACGCGCTACCACCACGCCGTCCCGAAGAGCTACCTCACCCGCAACAGGACGATCAAGGTCCACCACTGGCCCTGGAACTTCGTCTTTGTCGCCGGGCAGCCGCGTTACATCGAACGGCAGGGTGATCCGGGCACGGTCGAGGAGGAGATCCTCGCATCGCTCGATGTCTCCGCCCTCGCCTGCATCCCGGTCCTCGCGGAGTCGGTCGTGGTCGGGGCGCTGTTCCTTGGGAGACGGGATCAGCCGCTGGTCCGGGACGAGGAGCGTCGTCTCCTCGAAGCGATCGGGAGGGAGATCGGCTCGGGCGTCCTCCGGAGCATGCTCCACAAACGGCTGGAGGCAGCCCACCGCGAGACGAACCTCTACCTGGACGTCATGACCCACGACCTCAAGAACGCAGGAAACGTCGCGAACCTCTACTGCGACCTCCTCATCGAGGTGCTGGGAGGAGATGCTGCAGGCTACGCGAAGAAGCTCAGGGGGAGTATCCGGAAGAGCACCGGCATCCTCCAGAACGTCTCGACGATCCGCCGGATTCACCAGGAGCCGCCCGATCTCAGACCGGTCCACCTCAGCCACGTCATCCGTGCAGAGATCGAGCGTGTCCCCGAGGCGGCCGTCGCGTTTGAAGGGACGGCGGCGGAGGTCTGGGCGGACGACCTGCTCCCGGAGATCTTTGCAAACCTCATCGGGAACGCCGTCACGTTCGGCGGGCCGGACGCCGGGATAACGATCCGGGTGGAGGATTGTGCCGAAGAGGGCCGCATGGTGGTGGTGACCGTGGAGGACACCGGCCCCGGCATCCCCGACGGCATGAAAGAGACGCTCTTTCAACGGTTCAGCCGGATCGAGAACCAGGGGTGCGGGGAAGGGCTCGGCCTCTCCATCGTCGGGATGCTGGTCGAGCGCTACGGCGGCCGGGTCTGGGTCGAGGACCGGGTCTCCGGGAGGCCGGACCTCGGGGCGGCGTTTCGGTTCACGCTCCGCGAGGTTGCCCGCACACCGACCGGCGACGGCGATCCGGAGTGAAGAGGGCAGATCCCCCTCACGCCGCTGCCGCCGCTCCGGTCTGCCGGACCCTGAGCCCCGCCGTGTACCGGCGCGCCCAGACGTAGCCGAGCATCGCGCCGATTGCGTTCCCGGCGGCAACGCCCCACCAGACGCCGGAGAGGCCGAACCCGAGTTCCATCGCGAACACCCAGGCAAGCAGGGTCGAGAGGACGACGTTCTGCAGGACCGTGATGGTCAGGGAACGTGCCCCAAGCCCGGTCCCCTGGAAGAACGACGCCGAGAAGAGGCCGAACCCGACCACCGGGTAGACGAGGCTCATGACCCGGAGGTACGACGTCAGTTCCGGGGTGATCCCGGCAGCGTCGCCCGGCGCCGCGAAGAGCGCGGCGATCTGGGGGGCAAAGACGAACGTGGCTGCGGCAAGCCCGATCCCGATCCCGGTCCCGAGCCTGATGGCGAACCGGAGGGCGGACTCCATCCGGGCATACGCCCGCGCCCCGTAGGAGGCGCCGGTGACCGCGACCACCGCCGTCGCGATGGCGAGGATCGGGGTTAAGCCGATGCTCACGACGCGCCACCCGGTCGAGTAGACGGCGACGCCGTCGGTGCTCGATATGAGGACGATGATCCCGTTCAGGACCAGGGTCATCAGGGCAAGCGAGAGCTGTTCGGCGGCGGCCGGAAGGCCGACCCGCAGGATCTCCCGCGCGACGGCGGGATCGGGGGCAAACTTGCAGAGGGAGAGGGAGATGTAGGTGTCCCTCTTCACGAAGAGCCAGTAGACCATCGGGACGGCGGCGATGACCTCGGCGATGATGGTCGCAAAGGCAGCTCCCGCGATCCCCATGCCGAACGTGTAGATCAGGATCGGGTCGAGGATGATGTTCGCCACCGCTCCTGCAGCCATCGCGTACATCGTCCGCTTCGCGTCGCCCTCCCCGTGCATGAGCGCGTAGGCGACCTCGCCGAAGAGGAGGGCGAACGTCCCCATAAAGAGGATCCGGGCATACGCGGTGGCAAGGCCGACGGCGCTGCCCGCCCCCATGAGGGCGAATATCTCCCCGGTGAAGAGGGAGAGCGGGATGGTGACGACGACGGCAAGGGCGGTCATCATGAGGATGGTGTGCATGGCGACGCTGCTCGCGCCGTCGCGGTCGTGAGCGCCGATCATCCGCGCGAGCGCCGCTTCACCGCCGGTGCCAAGCCCGCTCGCTAATCCGATGGTGATGATGAAGAGCGGGAATGAGAACCCGACCGCAGCAAGAGCATCGGCACCGAGGCCCGCGACCCAGAACGCGTCGACGACGTTGTAGAGGGTCATGAGGGTCATCGCGACCATCATCGGCAGGGAGAGCCTGAGGATCGCGGTCTTCGGATCGGCAAGGAGTAACTTTGTTCCTTCTGTTTCGTTCTGGTTATTATTTGAGGGTATATCGTCTTCCAAGACGCCGATTGGCATACATATCGCCTGCTGGCGTGCCCGCGCCGCGGGTTCCCGGTTCAATCGGGACGACCTTTGAGTGCGGCTGGGGCATCGCACCTATCTGTGAATGCTGATCATCGAATGTGCCCAGGATATGAGGTTGGACTGAAAACGGCCTGTTATTGGCCTTCCCAATTCTTCGATTTCCGGGGTGCATAGGACAATACAGGACAGTTGTGAGCGCGGATTGTAAATATAGCTTCGCACGGGGAGGGGGAGCCGGCAAAAAAAGCGACGGGTCAGCGGGCGGGCAGCCCCGCGACCGCTGCCGCCCCGCGTTTCTTCACGGCGCGGTCATACATGAGCCAGTTCTCCTCCCAATCGGGGTTCCGGGCGCGGAGTTGCTCAAGCACCCGCTGCCGGATCTCGGCGGCCGGTATACCGTCGTAGGCGGCCCGTTCGACGGCCTCCCCGATCGCCCGCGCCTCCTCGAGCGGCGCACCCGCCTTCATCGCGCTCACGGTCACCTTCTCCCGCGCAAACGGCTCTCTCCTGCCATCGGCCTTGACTACATTGACCAGTTCGATCGCCTCCGGGCGACGGGAGGCGCCGGAGGGCTATAAGCTTTCCGGTCGCCGCCGGCGCCGGGGGAGGGGGGCCGTCAGGGTTCGCGCAGACCGCCGTAGACGATGACGTTTCTCATGCCCCGGCCCCCGAGAACCGCCATCGTCCGCTCGAGCAGGAAGTCGGAGCCGAGGATCCGGTCGGCCATCCTCTTCGTTCTCGCGGCGGCGAGGAGTTCGCGGCCCACCGCCGCCCGCCACGCCTGCTCGTAGGCGTGAAGGGGGTCGCCGTGCAGCAGGTGGCGGGCCGCCGCAAGCCCGGCGAGCCTCCCGCAGATCATCGCGGTCGCGATCCCCCCGCCGTTGGAGGCGACGACGTGGCCGGCGGCGTCGCCGACCGCGATGACGTTCTCCCTGACCGTCTCCGGGATGGGGCCGGAGACGGGGACGAACCCGGCCTGGACGTCCCGGCCGGTAAACCCCATCCGGGTAAGGAAGGCTTTCAGGAGAACCGGGACGGGGGTTTTCCGCCCCTGCACCCCGAGCCCGACGTTGGCGCACCCCTGCTTCGGGAAGACCCACGCATACCCGCCCGGTGCGACGCTGTTCCCGAAGAAGAGCCGGAGACGGTCGCCGAACTCCCCGTCGACCCGGCAGGTGACGGCGGGGGCGAGGACGGTGTTCCGTTCCATCCCGGCGGAGCGGCAGACAGGGGAGAGCGGGCCGTCTGCGGCGACCACGACGCCGGCCTCGACGGTGCCCCGGCCGGTGATGACCCGGCGGCCGTCCCGGCCGCGGAATGTCGTCTCCAGCGAGAGGACGGCGCCCGCGCGGACGGCGGCATTCGCGAGGTGCCGGTCGAACGCGTCCCGGTTGAGGGTATAGCCGGGAAGGTCGAACTCGTACTCCCGGCCGCCGGGGGAGATGGCGACGGCGCCCCGGATCGGCCGCTGGACGAGGCCGGGGTCGACGGGGAAGAGTTCGTCGAGCCCCGGGGCGCCGGGAAGCGCCTTCGCGAGGACCTCGCGCGATGCGTTGAACTCCCCGCAGCAGACGGGCAGGCCGACCTCCTTTCGTTTGTCGATCAGGAGGACGTCGAGCCCCGCCTCCGCCGCGTAGCGTGCGGCGGTGCTGCCGGCGGGGCCCGCACCGACGACGAGCACGTCACAGTGGTTCCGCATCACTGATCGGATGGAGAGCACAAAATATAAAGGAGAGGGGTGGCGGCGGGCGGAGTTAGTGCAGTGATTCCAAACTAACGGACCATATCCGGCCTTCGCCCCATCTCGCCCGCCGCCCCCGCCGCAGGAAGGGGGGCAGTGCATGAGGATAAAGCCGTATCCGGTTCTCCTCCGGGAATCTCCCCACGAAGTGGACCGTAGTGACTATCGCCATGGGGGGAGGGGACCGGGGAGGGGGTTTCCCCCTCCCCGCAGGTGGGTACCCGTACGTTCCTCCTCAAAGCCCCCGCCCCCCTCTCCGGGGGTCGGGACGGTGCAGGGGATACCCGGAAAAAGCCGCGCCCGGGGATGCAAACTCCCGGGCGGTGCGAAACACGATCGATGATCTCCTCCGGTGAGAGTGCCGGTAATTGAGAATCGATGCACTAAGGATCGGGGTTCCGGGTGGGGTGCGGTCCCGCGCAAAAACATGAAAGAACGGGCCGGACCCCGCCCAGTGAACTGCGGTCGCCCGGATTGCCGGGACGCCGCGGGTGTCAGCCCCGCGACCGCAGCCGCGCGATCCGCTCCGCCACCCGCCTTCGCGCCTCTTCCGTCGCCGCGACGTCCCGGCGGACCGTCAACTCGAGGATATCACCTTCCCGGGCGTCCGCGGGAAGGAGGGAGCAGGGGAGCGTGAAACGAACCGACTCCTCCTCGCGGAGGAGGAGGACGGCAAGCCCCTCTTCCACGCGGTCGAGGCTCACCCGGAAGGTCGACTCGTCCTGCATCGTCACCCCTCCAGGATGCTGACGGTTGTGCCGTTCGCGTCCGCGAGGGTGGCGGTATCGCCGTCGTTGTTCCAGACCGGGGACTCCCGGCCCCAGTAGAGGTCGGCGGCGGTCTCGTTGCCCGCGCCGGAGTGGACGGTGACGCCGGCGCCCGCGTCAAGGGCGAAGACCGGGAAGGTGTAGGTGTTGCGCGCCCCCTCGTCGGTGATCGTCCAGCCGGTGAGGTTGACCGCGGCCGCCCCGGCATTCGTGACGGTGACCACTTCGTCCCGGAGGTCCAGACCGGTGATGGAGACGCCGGGGGAGGGGGCAGTCGTTGCCGGGGTCGTTGCCGTCATTGTCGGGGTCATTGCCGGGGTTGCTGCCGCGGGGGTCACGGTGGCGGCCGGGGCTCCGCCGGCCGTAACGGCGAGCGTCCTGCCGTCGGTCGCGACGACGACGGTTCCGTCAAGGTCGGTCCGGTAGACCCTCGACCCGGCGGCCCTGAGGCGTTCGAGCACCTCCTCGTGGGGGTGGCCGTAGTCGTTCCCCTCGCCGACGAAGATGACGCTGATCGCGGGGCTGACCGCGGAGAGGAACGCGGCGGAGGATGCGTACCGGCTCGCGTGGTGGCCGACCTTCAGGACGTCGGCGTCGAGGTCGAGCCCGGCCGCCGCCATGCTCTCCTCCGCCGGTTTCCCGGCATCGCCCGTGAAGAGGTAGGAGATATCCCCGTACGTCGCCTTCAGGACGACCGAGTCCTCGTTGATGTCCCCAATGGGCTGCACGGCCGGGTTGAAGACCAGGACCTCAAGGTCGGGGTCGAGGGCGATCGCCTGCCCGCGCTCCGCCGCTGTATACGGTATCCCCCGCTCCTCGACCAGGGCGAGCAGGTTCTCGTAGGTCGCGGAGGGGTGGGCCTGCCCGGCATCGACGAACCGGCCGACCGGGAAGGCGGAGATGACCGTGGCAAGGCCCCCGATGTGATCGGAGTGTGCATGGGTCGCCACCACCACATCGATCTGCTTTACGCCCTGGCTCTCAAGGTACGCGACGACGCGCTCCCCCATCCCGCGTTCGCCGGCATCGATGAGCATGGTCTTATCGCGGAACTGAAGGAGGATCGAATCACCCTGCCCGACGTCGATGAAGTGGACGACAAGGTCCCCGGAGAGCCCGGAGACGATCTCGGGCTGCTGCCCGCCGGGGATGGAACAGCCGGCGGCGATGATGCAGCCACAGAGGGCAATACAGAGCAGTAGTCTCAGAGGTGCAGGTGACATGCTTCTCTACAGGTATCGGACGCCCGGCTATAAGAGTGTGCTGAGGTTGCGGGCGCGAAGACCGATCGTGAGCGCTATACCGCCCGCGAGATCGGCGGGGTCCACAATCCCGCCCCGGGCGCCGACCGGGGCGGAGAGACACGCAGAAATGGAAAGGGTGATATGCGCCGACCGGCACCTCTTACCGTAAGAGATGACCGCAACATCCCCTCTTGAGATCTACAACGAGTCCCACGACGACCTTCAGGCGATCTTCCGGTCGAGACTGATGACGCAGGTGCTGGTCGCCCTCGGGAGCGGGAGCAGATCCCTCTCAGCCCTTCGTGATACCACGGGGAGTTCGTCGCAGGCCCTCATCCCGAAGCTCCGGCAGCTTGAGGCCCTGTATTACGTTGAACAGGTCCGGGGCGGGTATGCGCTCACCCCTGTCGGCAGGCTCGTCGAACCGGAGATCGAACGGCTGGTGACGCTGATGGGCGTGATGGAGCGCCACCGCGACTTCTGGGCCGGACACGAGATCGAGAGCATACCCCCCGAATTCTTGAGAGAGATAGGGCACCTGTACAACGCGAAGGTGGTAAAGGACGCTGAAGAGGATATCCACGCCGTGTATACGGCCTTTTTGACCATAACCCGGAATGCATCCCGGATCTGCGGCGTGTCGTCGATCATGAGCCCGCTCCTTGCAGACGCGCTCCGCGAGGCGGTTATGGACGGAAAGCAGGTCGAACTTGTCATCTCCCGGGAACTCATCTCCGGGCTCGCCGCAGAGCCGTACAGCACAATGCGCGAGTCCCTGAAAGGGCGTGCCAATTTTGGCATATACGTCTCCCCCCTGCCGATCCGTGGATCTCATCAGCACCGACGCGGCGGCAGTCGCCTGGGGTGAACGGCTGTTTCAGTACTATAAAGCCGCTTCCGGAGCGCTGTGGGAACCCCCGGAGTAACCTCGTCTCCCGGATTTCGATCGCCCGGAGGATACCTGCGCCCCTCCTCCCGGCAGGGGAGGATCTCTCACCCGCGTGTACAGGACACCGGCCTCCTGCAGATTCATCGGTTCGCTGAAGGTTCGCCGGCGCAATAAATATCTTACCGCTAATATTAGCTCCTAGATAATACGCATGAGCTTACCTGACGACGTCAACCCGCCGGCGGGTGCCGTGGGAGCACTGGACCGGGGCGGTGCGGCAGGAGAACCCCAATGGCAAAACCGGGAGAAGCAGGGGCGGTGGGGCTGCGCCTCGTGCCCGCACTACGATCCCGGGTGTGCCTGCTGCACCTACATCCATACGCCCGTGTCAATCCTGTTCGCCTGCCCGCGGGCCCTCGCGAGCCGCAGGTAGTCCCCGACCGATCCGTTTCCGGGCGGGATCTCCGGCCGCCTTCCGCCGCAGGCCCGGGCCACCCGGGGGACCACCCCGCCCCAACATTTTTGTACCCCTCCCGCCATGGTGTAGCCCGATCACGATGCCAGGCGCAGACTACATCTATCCAAACGTCACCGAAGTGGCGCAGCGGGGCGGGCTGCTCGAACGCTGGCACCTCGCCGAGCCGCTCGGGTGCACGTACGTCGAGATCCCCGCCGACTTCATCAAGAACAGGACCGAGGTGGAGCGGACCGGGCAGGATATCGGCTCCATCCTCAAAAGGTCGTCCGTCGAGCTCCTCTACGAGCGGGAGACGGCCGTTCCGGGCTCCCTCGCGTACATCCTGCACACCGAGCCGGCCATCCCCCGGAGAGACCAGCACGGGCGGCAGGTGCAGGTGGACCTGCGGTGGCGCGACCGGGAGTGGCTGGCCGCGTTTGGGGATATGCTCCTCGATATCGAGGACCATCTCGGGATCCCCCCGGACATCATCGAGATTCATCCCGGCAGCCGGAAGAACACCCATGCCGATATCGTCACGGCGATGCACACCCTGATCGTCGCCCACTGGAACGCCTTCGGCGTGGAGCCCCTGGTGCTGCTTGAGAACCACACGGACCAGGGCATATCCACGGCGAGCCAGATGCAGGCGTTCTGGGAGACGCTCAGGGAACGCCACCCGGAGATCGCCAGTCTTGCCGGGATAGCCCTCGACCCCTGGCACCTCCGCGCCGCTGCAAAAGGGGAGTTCCCGGGATCGCTTCACCGGGTCCCGCCCGCGGCCCTGCAGGCCTTCCACATCCACAACAACCTCATGCCGCCGTCGGCGGCCGACACGATCCCCTGGCGGGAGGTCTTTTCGGCGATCGAGAGCCTCCCGGCGAGACCCCGCATCAAACCCGTGGTCTACCAGAAGAGCAGGGTCGCAGAGGCGATCGCGTTCTGCGAAGAGATGCTCGCAAAACCGCTGGCGGCGCACGCGGTGCCGCCGGCATGAGGGGGCGGGCCAACCTTCATAACCCTGCAGCATCAGAGGGTGCCGCATGAAACCGACGGCTGCGCCTGATCTCCCCCCGGGTCTTCTCTGGTTCAACATCGACCGCCCCCTCTCTCTCGCCGACCTCGCGGGCAGGATCGTGCTGCTCTCGTTTCGGACGTTTGCCTGCGCAAACTGCATGCGTCTTGCGGCGGAGATCCGGCACCTCCAGGAGGAGCACCCGGACCTCGTGATCATCGGGGTCCATTCGCCCGGGTTCGAATCCGCCACGGTCACCGGGAACATTCCTGAGGCGATCCGCCGTGCCGGGGTGGGCCACCCGGTCGCCGTCGACCACGGCCACCGGCTCTGGCAGGCCTTCGGGGTCCGGGACTGGCCGACGTTCGTCCTCATCGACCCGGAGGGGAAGATCGTCGGGACGGCATCGGGCGAGGGGCTCTACGGGCGGCTCAGCCCGAAGATCGGCCGGATCACAGAGGAGTTTGGCGAGCGCGGCCTCCTTGAAACAGAGCCGCTGCAGACGGGGGGCGCCGTCGAGGCGGCGCGGGAAGCCGCCCTCTACTACCCGAACAAGATCGCGGCGGACCACGCGGGGATGCGGTTGTTCATCAGCGACACCGGCCACCACCGGATCGTCGTCGCCGGCGAGGACGGGCGGATCCTCGAGACGATCGGGTCCGGGGCTCCCGGGAACGCGGACGGACCTTTCCATGAGGCCGCGTTCTACCTGCCGGAGGGGCTTGCCTTCGACGAAGCGGCCGGCATCCTCTACGTTGCGGATGCCGGGAACCACACGGTCCGGCGGATATCCTGGCCCGACCGGGTGGTCGCGACGGTCGCGGGGACCGGGCTCCGGGCCCCGGGTACCGGTGCGGCGCTGAACACGCCGCGGGACCTTGTGCTGCTCGGGAGCTACCTCTACATCGCGATGGCCGGGGCGAACCAGGTCTGGCGGATGGATCTTGCCACCCACGAGGCGGAGCCGTACGCCGGGTCGGGCCGGGAGGCCCTGGTGGACGGCCCGCTCGGGGAGGCCGCCTTCGCCTGGCCGTCCGGGATCACCACCGACGGCGAGGCGCTCTACGTGGCCGACACCGGCGCATCGGCCGTCCGCCGGATAAAGCGGGGGATGGTCGAGACATGGATCGGGCACTCGCTCGTGGACTTCGGCGACCTTGACACCATCGCCGGGATGGCGCGCCTCCACCACCCTGCAGGCGTGGCCTATCACCAGGGGCTGGTCTACATCGCCGACACCGGCAACCATAAGATCAAGGAGTTCAACCCGGGGACCGGCTGGGTCCTCACCAGGGCCGGGAGCGGGGACCGCGGCGACCGGGACGGGCTGTCGGGGGACGCGACGTTCAACGAGCCCGGCGGCCTGGTCAACTTCGGGGGGCTCTGGTACATCGCGGATACCGGGAGCCATACCGTCAGGGTCTACGACCCGGTTCGCCACGTGGTCTCGACCCTGGCGCTCTGGAAGCAGAGCGCTCCGGGAGCCGGGTAGGCGCGGGGGTGCAGGTAGCGCGTGCCTGGTCTCGCGGCGGGAACTCCCCGGCCTTCGTCCGGGGGACCGGGAGGGCGTCTGCCGGCCCGGTCTTTGCGCCCACCGGCGAGGCGTTCGGCCGGCTGCCTGAGGCCGCGGCGGCGGGGCTCCTCAACGACCCGAAGGGCAGCCGCACCGCGTGGCCCGGGCATCCAGGATAGGACCGTCTCGACGGTGCAGGGCGGTTTCGTGAGAGCCGGAGTGTTGCGGCTACAGCCATCACCCGCGGCCGGCCGTGAGGCCTCACCGGGAGTGTGGGCGCTCCCGCCGCCCGCGGAAATCCTTTCCTCCTCCCGCCGGGGACCTGCAAAAACCTGATATATCGGGATGCCAATAAGCCCGGTCGAGGTCGCGTATATGAGAGTATCGATGAGACTGCTGGCAGGCTGCTGCCTGCTGCTGATGGTGTGCCAGGTCTCCGCCATGGCCCCGCCTGCCTGGGTGCAGCCCGGGACGAAGGTGACGTACCAGGCCGCGCTGACCCCCTACTACGCCATCGATCCCGACGACCCGATGGACCGGTGGGTGCACTACGAGGGGACGGGGGTGTTCGGGTACCTGACCGATACGATCACCGCCGGGGACGCTGCGGGCGGCTATTCCGGCGACTCGGTGGTGGTGAGCGGCATCGACGGGGGTATCCTGTACACGGGTTCGTGGTCGTACCAGCCGGGGGACCCGGGCATGGGGCTCGTGCCGTTCTGGGTCGACCTCGACAACCCCGCCTTCAGCCCGGAGTTCATGGTCCTTGAAGGCCCGCTGGAACTTGCCGGCATGGTGTGGAACGCACAGGTGTACTACTATGCAAACCTCGGGACGAGTTTTGATATCAGGTACGTCGTCGATGACGGGTGCAAACAACCAGATGCAGAGGGAGATCTACATCCTGCAGTCGCTTGAAACCGGGTACCCCGGGCGCGGTATGCCGGAGAACGTCACCTCGCCCGTCGGCGAAGTGGTCGGGAGTATCGGGCGGGCAGGAGATCTCTGGCAATCAGGGATCTCCTGAGGTTGTTCTGGAACTCCTCCTGCCGGGCCGAGATCCGGAGTGTCCTCGGGTCGAGGAGCCGGACCAAGATCTTCTGCCTCTCCACGCCGGGATGGTCGGTGACGGCAACGACGTCTGTATCGTGCTCCCGGACATCGATCATCGTTCCGGCGCCGCAGAGCAGGGGTACCTGCTGCGCGGCCCCGGAGATGCGTCCTATCGTCCCGGCAAACTGCTCTGCATATCCGCGAGCAACTCGTTAAATTCACCCTGGATCTCGCGTGGCGTTCCTCTCCATGCCATGGTCACTCTCTCCTGCCTCCCGGCGCTCTCCGGAGCACCTCGTATACGTTGCTGTGCGGCGCGTGCAAACAGGCCTCTCGTGCAGATCCAGGGGCGGACCGGCGTTTTTTCCTCCCGCTCCCCGGGGTTGATGCAGGGGGAATCCCCGGTCGGGTGCCATGACCCCCCGGAGCGCAGAAGAAGTGACCCGGAAGACCGCGATTGTGCTGCCGGCGCCGTGACCGTCATCCCCTGGGAGAACCTGAGGATCCAGGCCTGCGGGGCGCCCGAGGCGGCGGCCTTTGTCGCCTCGCACATAATCGAGACGGAGGACCGGCTGATGGTGTCGACACCCAGCTCCTCCGCCCCCACGCCGAGGAGTTCCGCAGGTACGCCGATCGACCGCGTCATCGTCACGCACCGCCATCCGGACCGCTGGTTCGGCTGCGAGTACTTCAGGGACGTCCCCGTCTACGCCCTTGCGGAGGTCGCGGGCGGGAGGGGCTGCGAGGAGTATCGCTCCGGCCCCGCGTGGACCGGGAGCTCGAGATCCCCGGTCGGGAGAAGGCCTCCGATGCGCCCTCAAACCCGCGGGCGCGCAGGCGCGGCAGGTGAGGCGGCTCCCTCCCGTGATGTCAGTCGTAGAGGGGCATCGCCAGGCAGTCGTCGTCCGGGACGTCGCCGGGGATGACCGGGTCGGCGTCGACCTCCCGGACCTCCTCGATGCCTTCTCCCGTTCTCACAAGGACTTTCATAGGGGTGCCCCCGTTGTCTGGCCCGATACGGTCGAACTCCTGCAGGGCGCATCGGTCCCGGAGGAGTACCGGGTGCTCCTTCATCGCCCATCCCGGACGCATCTGCGGCGGCAAAGGAGCTCGAAGAGAGCCTGCTCGCCACCAGCCGGGAGGATGAGAACGGGCAGATTGCAGCCGGAGACAGTGCAAAAATCGACGCTCCCCCCGGGAGCGTGATGCGTCCCGGGGGTCTGGATTTGCAGTTCGGGTTATGAACTGCTTCTCACGGTATCAACGATCAGGTCAGGGGTTTACGGGCCGAAGTTCGGGTCGGGGATTCCGACCACCGCGTGCGCGATGACGTAGACCTTACCGTCAAACGGACCCTCGTTGGTGTACTGTCCCGGCGCTACCGTTTGTTTACCCTTGCGGAGCGGGAACATGTTGTAACCGGCGTAGACGTGGGTTTCCTCGAGGCTGTTGGGTGAGTCCACATTGTAGTCTACGTTCACGTTGCCGTCAGTTCCATAGACCACGTCTACCGTGCCGACCAGGGTGCCCTTGGAGGTGTCGCACTGCCCCGCTCCGGCCCAGAGAGGCCAGTTGTACTCGTCGGGCACAATCGGGTTCGTCCAGCCCCAGTTGTTGAAGGTAGGGATGAAGCAGACTGCAGGATCGCCCTTAGCGTAGGCCGTCTCGTAGAGGTAGCACTGGACGTTGACGTTGAGTGTTGCGTCGGCGAACTGTCCCGTCTCAACGATAGAGGCGATGTTATCGTAGGTGAAATCGCCGCAGTTGTCCTTGCCGTAGCCTGTCCAGGCAAAGTGCTTGCAGTAGGTGAACGTCTTGGTGAGCGACCCGCAGTCCGGAGCCGTCACCATGCCAAGAATCCTTTCCCCGGACAGGTCACTGATGTCTTTGATCGTTACTTCCTTGTTGACCTCGTAGGTGGGCTCGCCCCAGACAATCGGGACACTTGCGCTGTACGTGTTCTTCTCGGTCGTGACCGTCACTATGTTGCATCCCGTGAATCGATCATCCGCACCGTAGGTGTAGGTGCATGTCAGGGTGTCGCCAGCGGGGAGGTTGTATGAGCAGGGTTCTGTGACTGCATCACCATCACAGTAGACCGTAACCGGCGTGCCGCCCAGCAGATCCTCGATACTGGTGATCACCGCGTCTACCTTGCCGGTGTTCTTGATGGTTATCACGCCTGCGACGTTGTAGTCGCTGTCATCGTAGCCCCCGTAGGCCACATTCACGGTCCAGATCGCTTTTTCATCGCCGCTGCCATCGATGTAGAGCCAGATCTTGGGGGATCCTTCGTGCGTGCACCCGTTCTCGGTTTCGACGGATTTGCAGATGGACCATTTGTGGGTCCGGGTGTAGGAGGTCACGGCGGTCTTGGTGACGGTTAATTGCTCTGCCGGCGGATCGCTGAAGCAGAACGTGACATGGCTGATGTCCTTACCATACGGGGCAACCAGTCCGGTATCGCTGTAGGCCCCATTGTAATAGTAGACGTTAGCCCCCTGACCAGCCTTCACGATGACCGCGCATACCGGGTAATCCGACTCCCAGTCAAAGGTGGCGTCATCGCTGTTTGAGATGGTAAAGGTGTTTCCTTCATCAGTCTGGTAGGCGCCGTCCATATCAGCATCTCCCCACTCGTTGGCATCTCCCCACTTGTCGATCTTGTAGGCATAGGGACACTCGCATCTAGCCTGTTCGCACTCGAATGCCGCATTGCCGCTCTGCCATCCTGGGAAAAGCACCGGATCAACACTTGCCGCTGCCACTGGCGCTGCCAGCAACATAAGGGCAAGCAGCGCCCCGATAACATATATCGCTCTCATAGGTTCACCTCGCAATTACACCTCTTCCGGAGGGTGGCGCCGGTGACCGCTGACTCGTTAGCGCATCTGGTGGCTGCTTGCGGCGCTGCATGCCGATAGCTGCCACTGTTCAAGTACAATTGTAGTGCCGGAGATCTTCCGGGTTTCTCCGGCTTCCCTGGTCTCTCTCTGGTCCCCCCGGCCAGATGAGGATGACATACAGAGGCTATAGATGTATATAACCATTCTCATCGTGCCTATGGAGCATCCATCCATCCATAGCCCGGCAACACCGCCAGGAAGGCAACCGCACAATCTTTTGCTATCTCAAATATTTATCGCCCGACCGGGAAGATATCTGTAATGCGGCGTTTTCTCGCATGCGCCGGACAGAGCGCAGCAGCAGAACGCATCCACCCGGCGTGCCGGGGAATGGATGTCCCGCTCCAGGAAATCGGGTATTTAGGCGTTTCGGTGCACCTCTTCTCCGCCGCCGGCATCTCTCAGGCTCCGGTACGAGGGTGCCCGGCCCGGCTCTGGGTTCGGCCTGCCCTGGTGTGATACCGCCGAGATAGAGCGCTGGCCCCGTTCGCCGCGAGGCCGGGCGTCCGGCACGCGATAGCAGGGGTCTGAAGCAACCGATCGTCGGCAGTTCCGGCACTCTTGTACCCTCACGGATGGCAATCACCGATCTCGCCGGGCATGCCGGCACCGGGCTGCTGCGTCCCGGAAGAAGAGGCGGCCTGCTCCGCGTCCGTCGCGGCGCCGGAGGGAGGTTACCCTCGATTGACCGCTATATAGATGGCTGAAGGCCGCGAGCGGGGGACCGGGAACCCGTCCTCCTGGAGCCCCTCGATGTGGAGCTCGATCGCCTCGTGCATCCGCTCTTCGGCTTCCTCACGGGTCGTTCCGGCGGCCACGCACCCCGGAAGATCCGGGGAGTATGCCGGGTAATTGCCGTCGGTCTGCTCGACGATGACAAGAAATCGATACATTGTTCATCCCTCATTTTAAGTCCTGCCTGTTTGAGAACGCTGTTCAGCGTTCC
>JAGVUK010000316.1 GCA_019136335.1 Methanomicrobiales archaeon | reverse complement strand
GTGATGATCCTCATCATGTAACGGCTCCGGAGAGGGGCATACCGAAAAGGTAGCGGCGGCACCTGCCGGGCGGCCTGGTCCGGACGATCGCGTAGGCTCCCGCACCGGCCACGTAACCGCCCGCCCGCTCACAGTGTCAGCGGGACACCGAGGATATGGAGCACCACCGTGACCAGCACGCCAAAGATCCCCCCCACTGCACAGATGAGGATGGTGATCAGGTTGATGGGGATGTCGGGCCGGCCGATGAGGCTCATCAGGTTAAGGAGGTCGATGAGCCAGAGCAGGATCACGCCCACGACGGCGTTGATGATGAGCCCGGTGACGCTTTTGACCACTTTGTAGAGGATGAACGCGACGACAGCCACCAGGATCAGGGCAAGGAGCGCTGTGAATAAGCTCATACTGCTCGTTTGACGTTCCAGGCATTGAATCTTCCCGGGAGGCCGCCAGTCAGATATAGCCCAGCGCTTCAAAGACCGGCTGGAGGCAGACCCCGTTTCCGGTCTTCACGCACCGGATACCGGGAATCCCTTCGTAAGCGCCTATCGTCCGGCCATCATCGAGCTCGACCCAGTCGTGGATGGCGATGCCCCGCCCGAAAACCTCCACGTGAAGCGCGTCGGTCTGGAACGTCTCCGCATCCCAGACCATGACCCCATGGACCGGGCGGGCGGGGATCCCGTTCCGGCGGAGGATCTCCACCCTGAGAAGCGCAAGATCGGTGCAATCACCCGCCCTGCGGGTAAGGGTCGCGTTGAGGCCCACCGGGAAGAGGCGGGGGATGCCGTCGACGCAGGCGAACGTCGTCAGGTCCACCCGTTCGACGAATCCACTGGAGAGAGGATCCGCACCTCCGGGGGAGAGATCCTCTCTCCCGGGAGAGAACCAGGTCCCGTCATCGATAGAGGCCAATTCGGGGCCATCAACCCCGGGGTTACCCCATCCGCCATCGCAGATCAGGTGTCCCTGCGGGATGAGGGCGGACAGGAGAAGAATTGCCTGAAGTATGCTCCAAACCACGGTATTCGCTCAATAATCTTTAATATATTGGTTAGCATAATAAAATTTCTATTTGATATTATGTATCTCAGACCTTCAATATAACTATCACGACCACAGAAGGGCCGGGATAGGGCAAAACGCGCAACGAGGAATATATGATCCCGGGGGATCATGGGAGACGGGAGCCCTGCGCTGGAGAGAAAAGGGGTTCAGTCTTCGGACGGCCGCGGGCTCACCTGGGGGCAGGGCGCCCGGTGATACCCCGGGCGGCGAGGACCGCGGTGGAGAATGCCGCCTGCAGGTTGTAGCCCCCGGTGTCGCCGTCGATATCGAGCACCTCGCCGATGCAGTAGAGGTTCTGCACGATCCGCGAGGCCATCGTCTTTGGGTCAATCCCGTCGAGGGCGATGCCGCCCCGCGTCGCCATCGCCTCGTGAAACCCCCCGAGGCGTGCCACGGTGAATGGAAACTCCGCAACAGACACGGCAAGCGCATCCCGGGCCTTACGGGGGAGGTGGGCGCATGTCGCTCCCGCCGGAACCCCGGCGATATCGAGCAGCCGCCGGGCGAATCGCTCCGGGAGGGGGAGGTCGCAGAGGATGGTCTTTGCCTGCCGGGCCCCGCCCTCCCGGAGCGCGCCGGCGGCCTCCTTTCGCACCGATTCTGCGTTTGCGCCGCAGAGGAACGTGACCCGAAGCACATCGCCCGGGAGGATGAAACGGGAAGCGTCAAGTATGCCCGGGCCGGAGAGGCCGGTGTGGGTCAGCAGGATGTCGCCCGTGTGCCGGCGGATCACCCTTCCGCCCCGGTGTATGGCGAAGGTGGCGTTCTCAAACGATATCCCGGCGAGATCGGTGAACGGGTAGTCTTCGACGGAGACCGGGGTGAGCGCCGGGGCAACCTCCGTGACGGGCTGTCCGAGGGCCCGGGCGAGGGCGTAACCGTCCCCGGTAGAACCAGTGGCGGGATAGGAGGCGCCCCCGGTGGCGATGACGAGGACGCCGGCCTGGACGGTCGCTTTCCCTGTCCGGACGAGGAACCCATCCCCGTCCCGCTCCACGGCGACGACCGGCTCGCCGCACCGGATGGTCACCCCGCGGGCGGCGCACTCCGAAAGGAGGACGGCAAGCACATCAGCGGCTCGCCGGGTCTCCGGGAAGACCTTTCCCCCGGGTTCGGCCTGCATAGGAAGGCCCCTGTCGGCAAAGAAGGCGATGAGATCCCGGTTCGTGAAGTTTCGGAGCGCGGGG
>JAGVUK010000123.1 GCA_019136335.1 Methanomicrobiales archaeon | reverse complement strand
GCGGGGCGGTGAAGCAGGGCTACGGCACGCCGGTAGTCTGCCGGCGGGAGGAAACCGGTCCCGGCCCGGACCTGGCCGGCCTCCCGGGGATGTGGCTCCTTGCAGGATGTTCTGCGATGTGCAGGTCTCCGGCACGGGGGTTCACCAGGGTTCCGGTGAGGTCCGGCGTTGCAGGCGGGTGCGCAGATCACGTCTCTCCTCATGATAAACAGCTCATTTGCTGGAAGTAGTAATTTCGAGGGGATAGATATGAATCTACTGAAACCCGGGCGATGCAGGCCTCAGGTTACCGTGCCGGAGCCTCTACGGAATGGGTTGTTGAGCCCGGTCTTTGAGAACGGAGAGGTCCCCGGGGCATGTCTGCGGTTGATGTCAGGATAGGAAGGACGTTTTCGCCGTAGAAACCTTGCCGGGCAGGCAACGGTTCGGGCGGCGGCCCGGGCCGCTGCCTCGAGCCCGCCGCCGCTGCCTCCGGATACGCTCCAGGGTATGTTGATGACGGATCTGTCCGGTCTTCGGCAATGATACACCGGGGGATTAGTTCAGGTGGTATCGTTCTTCGCGTGCTGCTCTCATCCGTCCTCACCAGGGCAGCCCTCTTCGAAGGTGGGTATCCTCCGCCCGGCGTTCCGGCTCGTTCTCCGTGGAGTGCCTGTTTTCCGGGTGAAGTCATGGACTACAGGGTTTCTGACGGGCGGCTGCTCCGGGGGACGGTCTTGCGAGAGATAGCTGCTCTCTCGCCGATCTATCTGTCTCTCTCCGAAAACCATAAGTCTGGTGCAACTCAATAGAGGTGCAATGACTCCTGAGATCATCCCCGGGCTCCGGGCCCTCGGGATGAACGAGTACGAGGCGAGCGTCTACTCCACACTCGTCGGGTTGCAGAAGGCGACCGCACGGGATATTCACGAGGTGAGCGGGGTTCCCCGGGGGCGGATCTACGAGATCTTGAACGATCTGGCCCGGCGGGGGTTCATCGGGGTGGAGGAGGGTTCTCCGGCCTCCTACTACATCCTTGACATCGATGTGGTCTTCGACCGGCTCAAGGACGACTACGTCCGGTCCCTTGATGAGACACGCGAGGCTTTAAAGAGCCTCTCGGTCAAACCGCGCCTTGCCCCGGACTCGTTCTTCATCCTCCGGAGCGGCTGGGCGATCGAGAATCATATCACCTCGCTCTTCCGCCGGGTGAAGAGGAGCATGGTGATCCTCTGCTACAACCCGGGGTTTCTCCAGAGGTACTACACGATCATCAAGCCGCTTGAGCGCAAGATCGACCTCTACGTTGTCGTTCGGAGGAGGGAGGAGTATGCCGGGATCAGGCTCCCGATCTACGAGGCCCGGGGAACCGTCGTCGATCTCCTGGATTCCCGGCCGGTGAACGGGCCCATGATGGACGGCCTCCGGCGGGAGGAATGCGCGATCCTGGTCGACGGCCGGGATTTTCTCGCGATCGCCACCGCAGGGTCCGGACGGCACGCGGTGATCGGTTCGGATATGCCGATCATCGGGTACCTGCAGAAGACGATCGTCGAGCGGCTCCGGGAGGTGTGAGGAGGCCCCGATCCTGCCTCACCCCGTGCCCTATTCGCAGCTCTAAACTCTCGATGTTACCGTTGAAGTCTCCCGCATGGAGCCCATACGGGAGGCGGGACGACAGCCCCGCCCCCTGCCCTTTATGAGTTTTCCGGATTGGCGACCCGTCCCATAAAGAGGATCGTGCCGGAGTCCTTCTCCGTGATGAGGAAGACGAACGGGTGGTCCGCCCGGAAGACGGGCGTAGTGTCTGGACGTGCACTTGTAATGCCTATGACGACCCCGGTCGCGGCCGCGGCCTCGGTGCCCTCTTCGTTCACGTCTACAAACGCCTTATGGACGACGCCGCTGATGAAGAGGTTCTTTGTGCCGTCCATCCCCGAAAGGTCGGCATCGGAGGAGAACGCCGCCGGCATCCCCATCGCCGCAAGCGTCCCGGGGAGGCTGTACTCCGTCTCAAGCGTGAACTTCGGGAAGAAGACGTTGACACGCTCGCGCACCAATGAATCCCGCAGGGCCGCGATCTTCTCTGTATCAAGGGCTTCCTCAGCAGCCGTCAGGTTGTCTTCCTTCGGGAGCAGGACGAGCATCGAGAGTTCTGTTCCGTTTCCGTGCGCATACGGCAGTTCGAGCACCTGGAGGGTCGCAGTCTCTGCGTACCCGTAGATCGCGTCCTCATCCGTCCGTTGCATCATCGGGACGTGCACGGTCTCGTTTGGTG
>JAGVUK010000169.1 GCA_019136335.1 Methanomicrobiales archaeon | reverse complement strand
AAGTACCCGGTCGAGACGGTCGCGATGATGGCAAAGATCGCCCGCTCGACCGAGGAGAAGCGGTCAACCCTCGGGCCCGGGCGCAACCTGGTCGACTACTTCAGGAAGGGAAAAGGCCGGGAGGGGATCACCATCAACGATGTCGTCTCCCTCAACGTCATCGAATCGATGGACGCGCTCGGCATCAGGTACGTGCTGACGCCCACCCGTTCCGGGAACACCCCCCGGAGCATATCGCGGTTCAAGCCTGAGGCCTGGATCCTCGCGTTCACCAGGAGCCCCACCACCCTCAAGTTCCTGGCCTTCTCCTACGGGGTCCATCCGTTCCTGATCAGCAGCGAGAAGGAGTACTGGCACGGGGCGATCCTGGACTCGATCCGGGACTCCGGGCTGATCAAACCGGGGGAGCGCGTGGTGCTGACCGAAGGGATATCCCCGGGGCGCGAGGGGACCGATTCGCTCATCATCCTGACGGTGGACTGAGGTCACCCTCGGGGGACAAAAACCCTATCCCCCCGGGAGTCGAATATTGAGCAGTTATGGGAGAGGTCATTCCCGCCGGGGGGGACGCCGCGCTTAAAGAGAAGACCGCCCGCCTCTCGGTCGCATCAAACACCTTTCTTGTCGCGACGAAACTGGCTGTCGGGGTTGCCATCGGCTCGGTCGGTATCATATCGGAGGCGATCCACTCCGCAATCGACCTGATAGCCGCGGTCGTCGCGTACTTCTCGGTCCGGCAGTCGGCCCGGCCGCCCGACGAGTGCCACACCTTCGGGCACGGGAAGTACGAGAGCATATCCGGGCTCCTTGAGGCGGTCCTGATCCTCGTGGCAGCCGTCCTGATCATCAACGAGGCGGTAAAAAACCTCCTCGAGGGCGCGGAGACGCTGAATGTCGATGCGCTCGGGGTCGGTATCGCCGTCATGCTCCTCTCGGCCGGGATAAACCTCTACGTCTCATCCCGGCTCATGGCGGTGGCGAAGAAGACCGAGTCGATTGCGCTCGAGAGCGATGCCTGGCACCTGCGCACCGACGTCTACACCTCTGCCGGGGTCGTGGGGGGACTTGTCCTGATCAAGCTCACCGGGATTGTGATGCTCGACTCCTTCGTCGCGCTCGGTGTCGCGGTCATCATCCTGAAGGCTGCGTTCGACCTGATCAGGCGGTCGTTTGAGGACCTCGTCGACCGGAGCCTCCCCCCTGAGGAGGAGGCCCGGATCCGGGAGATCATCAACGAGCACTGCACGGCGGTCATCAGTTTCCACCGGCTGCGGACCCGCCGGTCGGGGCCGAACCGGTTCGTGGACCTCCATATGGTCGTCCCGAGGACCGCGACCCTTGAGGAGGCCTACGGCATCGTGAAACACGTGGAGGCCGACGTCAAACGGGAGTTCCCCCGGACGAGCGTCACCATCAGGGTCCAGCCCTGCACCGGCGAGGACTGTCTCGCCTGTGGGGTCCTGGCCACCTGCCCGGAGTGCGAGCACCTGACGCTCCACGGTGAGTTGGAGAAAGAGCGGTAACGGGGGGTCGGGGAGTCATTGGACCGCCGGGTTCAGTGATGCCTCAGAGCAGCGCCGTGAGGGCGAGGCAGGCCACGACCGGGACGACAAGGTTATCGTCCACCGGGCTCACCAGTTCGGCGACTGCCGCGACTGCGGCCGTCGCGAGGGCGGCCGGCGGCGGGACGAGGAGACAGAGGGCCACCGCCGTCACCGTGGCCCCGGCAAGCGTCCCTTCGAGGGACTTGTGGTTGTAGATCCGGGTCCTCCCGAACCGGGTGCCGGCAAGGGTGGTGACGCTGTCGAGGAGCGAGAGCACCACGAGCCCATCGAAGACAATCGCTTTTTCGAAGAAGACGAGGCAGAAGAGGGCTCCGAGCGCGAAGAAGAGCGCTCCCCGGCCGGGTGCCGCGTCCCGCCGCTCGAGGTTTGCGATGATCGCCGAGACGACCGGGATGGTGTAGCCCCGGGAGACGGCGTCGGAGAGGATGAACCCTGCAAAGAGGGTGAGCACGAGGGTGGAGAGGGTGAGGTCGCGGTCGAACAGGAGGATAAACCTCTGCCAGCGGGAACCGGAGAAGGTCGGGCACGGGGCGAACCTGCCGGGTAACCCGTGAGCCCGGATTTTCCGGAGGTCCGGCATGCGGGGCCCTTGCCCGTACCGGAGAGGCGGCCGGTGCCGGGCGGAGTATGGAGGCCTCCGGTTGGTTTTACGGCGAATGCGCGTCCGGATCGGGGCGCACGAGCCCGGGAGTGTGGACGTTTGCCCCGGCAAGGCGACCCTGAGCGGTGGCTACGATCCCGCCCGGGAACTACTGCATCGATTCCAGATGAACAGACCCTATCTGGCCTTCGTCCCATCCCACCCGGAGCGCTCCCCTCCGTCCCCCCGCTTCGCCCGCGCTTCACCCAGGTAGAATACCCATACGCTTCTCCGGCAACCCCCACCCCGCCCGCGCTGCGCGCTCCTCCCCCGCCCCCCCCACCGGGGGCGAGGGCAGCCATGGCGATAGCCAGCGGGAAGGCCGTGCCAGGGGATGGTGCTGGCGGCGGTTTCCCTGAGGGGTCAGATGAGGTCCAGGAGTTAGCCAGGACCCGGTTCTCCCCCGGGTTCTCCCCGTGCACTGGACTGTGGTGGATATCGCCACGGAGGGGGGCAGTACGTGGGGATACCGGGGAAAAACTGTCTCACGAGATGCACCCCCCCGGATAGTGTGAAAAGAGATCGATACTCTCCTCCGTTGAGCGTGCCGGTAATTGGGAATCGTTGCACTACGTCGGTCCCGGCGGCGGCCGGGCCCTTACGGGGCCGGTGCGGCCCGGCAACCTCACCGTGAACGGCACTTCCGGATGAACGCCCGGGCCTCCTCGTCGGTGATCGCGTAGGTCGCCTGTGCCTCGAGCGCGACCACCCGGAGGATCACCGCCACGTCGTCGAGGCGGCGCTTGTGGTCCCCGCGGACGTGCTTTCTCACTTCGCGGAGAGTCTCAAGCGCGGTTCCGACGTTTGCTATCGTGCATAGGGCGCTCTCCCGGGTGCCGATCTCGACGGCGGGGAGGATACGGGGCGGGGGCCGGGCGGCAGGGGCAGGAGCCATCGTACTTACCCTCACGCTCCGGAGATTTGAACCTGCTGGACCCCTCTCTGCTAACGTATTTAACTGGAAACCTCAAATCAGAACTGAGTATCTCCCACCTGGGAGTTCGACCCATGACCGTGGACCATACAACCAGCGCCCCCGGGCCAGCCCGGTGGAAAGCCCTCCTTCAAAACCCCTGCCTAATCAGCCTCATAAAATTCATCCTTCCACTCGCCGTCATCCCGGCCATCTTTGCGGCGCTCTACCTGACTGAGCCCTACCAGCAGTTCCTCATTCTCTCCGGCCTGATCGCCGCCTACTTTGTCCCTCCGGCAGGGAAGGAGACGATCATCCCGATCGCGATCCTGATGGGTTACCCCTGGTGGCTCATTATGCTCGTGATCTTCCTCCTCGACGTTGCCGTCTCCCTCTTCGTCGTCTGGAACTTCGATCTCGCGCTGAAGATCCCGCTCGTCGGCCGGTTGCTCGAGAGTGGAATGGCAGTGGCCCGGAACTACACCGAGACCCAGCCCTGGCTCCGGCGGCTCTCGACGGTCGGGCTCATCCTCTTTGTCTTCTTCCCGCTCCAGGGAACCGGGGCGATGAACGGGTCGATCTTAGGAAGGCTGCTCGGGCTCGAGAAGTCCCGGGTCTTTTCGTGCGTCTGCATCGGGTCGTTCACCTCCAGCCTCGTCATCGCGCTTGGTGCCGACGTCCTCATCGACGTCTACCGGCAGGATCCGGCGCTCGGGATCGGGCTGCTGGTCCTGGTCGTTGTCGCCGTCCTTGCGGGGGTGGTGGGATGGCGGATGCGGGACCGAAGGCTCCGGGGCCGGGTTCCCCGGTGAGGGATCTTCGCACCTGCACCTCTCCCCACCCGGGATGTCGTCCTCCTCACACCGCCCCCGGGTCGTCCTCCCAGAGTCCCAGCCGGTTCCCCTCTGTATCCTCGCAGAGGGCAAAGTAGCCCCGCCCTGGGACTGCTCTCTTCCGGACCGCAACCCTTCCCCCGGCCCGCTCCACCCTGCCTGTATACTCCTCGACCGAAGGGACACCGACAAAGACCGTTATCGGCTCCCCGGGGTGGGCCCGCGGGAGTATCTCGCCGCCGATCCCGCCCGTCGCGAGCTCGAAGGCCCCCTCCATCCCCGGGAACGGTTCCGCCGTCCAGGAGAATACCTCCTCGTAGAACGCCCGCGCCCGCC
>JAGVUK010000015.1 GCA_019136335.1 Methanomicrobiales archaeon | reverse complement strand
GGGCCCGGGATCTCCCCGAGGATATCTTCCGGCGGCAGTTCCGTGCCTTCGGGAACCTCCGGGGCCTCGACGGTGGCGCCGAGGTATTCGGCAGCCTGTTTGACGACGCTCGATAACTCGAACGGGAATATGATCTTTGTCGCCTGGCCTTCAGCCATCTTCTTTAAGGCGTCAAGCGAGAGGACCGTGATCGCCCGCCGGTCCAGCGGCCGGGCGCCGACCGAGAGGATGCGCAGTCCCTGCGCCTCGCCCTGCGCCTGCAGGATGCGGGACATCCGCTCGCCCTCGGCCCGCAGGATCTTGCTCTGCCGTTCCCCTTCGGCCTCGAGGATGATGCTCTGCCGGCTCCCCTCCGCCCGGAGGATCGCCGCCCGCTTCTCGCCGTCGGCCCGGAGGATTGCAGCACGCCGCTCCCGTTCGGCCGCGGTCTGCTCGGTCATCGCCTGCTTGACCGCACCGGCCGGGTCGACCTCCTTGATCTCCACCCGCTCGACCTTCACGCCCCAGGCGTCGGTCTCCCGGTCCAGGATATCCCGGAGGCGGGCATTGATGACGTCCCGGTTGTAGAGGACCTCGTCGAGCTCCATATCGCCGATGATCCCCCGCAGGCTCGTCTGGGCGAGCGCCACCGTCGCCGCCCGGTAGTTCATCACCTCAAAGTAGGCCTTCTCGGGGTCGATCACCCGGACGTAGACGATCGCGTCCACGTTCGTCGGGGAGTTGTCCTTCGTGATCACCTCCTGCCGCGGGACATCCATCACCTCGGTCCGGAGGTCGAGTTTCTTGACCACCGTGATCAGCGGGATCACCCACCGGAACCCGGGGTTCATCCTCCCGATGTACTGCCCGAGACGTATCTGGAGTCCCTGCTCATACGGCTGCACGATCACCACGCCGCGGGCGAATATGATGACGATGACAATGATAAGAAAGACCGTGATCAACCCGGTCCACGGGATCTGTCCGATTAAAGCCATTTAAACAACCTCTTTCACAACAACATGCACTCCCTCGGAGTGGACGACGACAACCCTTCTTCCCGCCGGGATGGTCTCCCCGGACCCGGAACGGGCGCTCCATTCCATACTGCCAAGCCGCACCTTCCCCGTGAGCGTCACCGCATCGACCGGCGCGATCACCGTCCCCTCGAGGCCGACGAGCGAGTCCCGGGAGAGGGTCGTCGGCGGCCTCTTTTCGGGCGTGAAACGGCTGTAGAGCCAGACGGTGACGGAGGCCGCAGCGATTGCCGCCACAACCCCGACGATGAGGCCGAAGGGGGAACTGAGGATATCGACGCCGAGGAGGAGGAGGATCCCGAGGATGATCAGGACCGTGGCGGGAACGGCGATGAAGAACCCGGGTTGGTAGACCTCGACCAGGAGCAGCACCGCCCCGAGTACGATCAGTATCCAGCCGAGAGCGATCCCCTCTGCAAGCATAAGAGAGAAATGGACCCGGCGGGATAAAAGAGTATGGAAAGAGGGCTCCGTCAGGAGCGATACGCCAGGTTCAGGCGGGAAAAGATCGCCGGGGCGCCGAACGAGATCCAGGCACCGGCGGCGGCGGCCCGGAGATACTGGAGGGCGCAGGCGGCGGGAACGGGGTCGGGCGGGATGAGGAACCCGAACCCGAACCAGACCGCCCCCGTCACCGATATCCCGAAGATGTAACAGAGCAGGCGGACGGACCCCTTCCCGGCGGCGCACATGCCCCCCCGTGCCGGCCACGCAGCCGCCGCACCGGCCGCGAACCCGAAGAAGAGCCCTGACGCCGTGACGGCATCCCGGAGGTCGAGCGGGTGGATCGGCTGCCCCGACCGCTCGAGCGCCCCCGCCGCCCAGGACGCAGGAACCTGCCAATCCCCGAGAGCCGCGAGGGCGGATACGGAGACCAGCGCCAGGGCGAGGGACCCGGCAAACGCGACGAGCACCTGCCGGGAGAGGGGGAGGGCGGCGACCCGGCGGCCCACCGGTCCTTCGAGGGCGAGGAACCCAAGAAGGATGCCGGCGCCGACTGCAAACCCCGCAATAACGTCGGTCGGGAAGTGTACCGCCAAAAAGACACGGGACGTGCCGATGAGGAAGATAGTCGCAGCCGCAACTATCCAGAACCACCAGCGCCGGACCTGGACGGCGATCAGCCCCCAGAACGCCACCGCCCCCTGGGCGTGCGCCGACGGCAGCCCGAACGACGGGTGACTCCCGAGCGCCCGGACCTCAGGGCTGACCCAGTAGGGGCGGGGAAGGTGAAACGCGACTTTGAGAGCCTCATTGAGCCCGCCCGATATCCCCATAAGGAGGCCGAGACGGAGCCCGAGGCACGGGTCCCGGAACCAGTAAAAGGCCGGGATGATGAGCAGGTAGAACTCCGGCTGCCCGAGGAACGAGAAGAACTGCATCGGGATCAAAAGCCATGCCGCCTGAGCCTGGAGCGCCTGAATGAGTGCGATCTGGATATCGGTCATACAAGCCCGGTCAGGTCAAGGTTTGCCAGCAGCTGGGGCAGCGCCGCAGCAGTCCCGTTGATGATGAACTGGATGGCTATCGCAAGGACGATGATCGCCATCAGTTTCGGAACGACCCGGAGCCCCCCTTCCCCGATCAGGGAGAAGATCCGCGGCCCATAAAGCATCCCGATGTAGGAGAGGGCGAGAGCCACGATGATCCCGAGAAAGACGGCGACAATGCTCCAGATACCCTCCGGACCCGATGCGAGCAGGATCACCGTCGTGATCGTCCCCGGGCCGCACGAGAGCGGGAAGGCCAACGGGACGACGGCGATGTTCTCAAGGTCCGCAGTCGAGTAGGCCTCGCCTTTCGAGGTGAGCATCCCGGTCGCCACGCTGATTAAGAGGATGCCGCCGGCGATCTGGAACGCCGGGACGGTGATATTGAAGATCGTAAAGATCAACTGCCCCGTGAGGGCAAAGAAGGCGAGCACGATGAAGGCTATCTTCATGGAGGTCCTGATGACCTTCGTGCGCTCGCTCCCGCTCATCCCCTCGGTGAGCGCCGTGTAGACGGCGATCGTGGAGGCCGGGTTCATCACCGCGGTGATCGACGCGACCGCGACCAGGCTGAACCCCAAAAACCCGACAAATTCGGTGATCAGGTCCATACCGGATCACCATACCCCATGATCATGGAGACATATGCGTCCCGGCCCCATAGGTACCTTACGGTTCCCCGGCCGCCGGAGCCGGGGGAACGTGGACCGCAGGGAACGCGTCGAGGAGTTCCCGCGTCAGTTCCGCCCCGAGCGACGGCCGGACGGACTCGAGCCAGAGGAAGAATCCGGCCATGTGAGGCGTCCGCCGGCTCTCGAACTTGAACCCGCCCGCCCGGCTTGGCACCATCTTGAGGTACTCCTTCTTGTCCCGGGTCCGGAGGTAGATGATCGGCCGGTACTCGGGGATATTCACCGCGAGGACGACCTTCGAGAACTGCTTCTGGATCGCATCCGGGTCGTAGGTCTTCCCCTTGATGCGGATAGGGTACCGGGCGTCAAGCATCCGGACGGCGGAAGGGTAGAGGCCGCCGAAGAGAACTTTCTTTACGATCGGCGGGATCTCGTCCGGGGTGCCGAGTTCCCCGACGCCCTTGCTGGAGGTGACGGCGGCGATGATGCTCTGCAGCCGTTCGTCGTGCAGTTTCTTGTAGTCGAACGGCCGCCGCGGGGCGATCTCCGGGATCGAGATCAGCTTCTCGTGCCGGATCCTGCGTGGCGGGCTTCGTTTCAGGTCCCGGGGACGGATCAGGGCCTTCAGGTCCTCGCAGGCCGGGGTGGTGAGGAGGACGTTGTCGGGCTCCCTGAGGAGGCGGCGGACGACGGCCGTCCGCGAGATGTCGACCGAGGAGATGAGGAGGAACGGCACGGTGGGCTGCCCGTAGAGGTAGCCGAGAAGCTGTTTTTTGTAGTGGATCTCCGCTTCAAACTCTTTTAAGTCGGCAGGAGACGTGATGATCTCGCCAAACGTCAGCGCCCCCGTATGGTCGACGAGCATCAGGTCGACCTCGGCGAGATCCTGCCCGTTGCCCCGGACCTTGATATCCCCGATGTTCGAGTAGAAGAGGCCGTTCTGACCGAGCTGCGCACGCCGGACCTTCTCCGGGCCGTCGGCACCCCGGGCCACAACGGAGAGGATGAGATCGGTCTGGAGAGAGAGGTCGAGGATCATCTCGTAGACGATCGCTTCAAACCACCTCCCCTCCGCGGTCCTCATCTCGGGAATATCCTCGGAGAAGAGCTTTTTTCGATCCGCAGGGCGCAGGTGGCGCAGCGCTCTCATGATGATCGCCCGCGTCGGCTGGAGCGAGCTGAAGTTCTTGTTGAGCCACGTAATCATCTGCAACATTCGTTTCACGCAACTTGAGTATTGGTATCGTATTGTGGACCGGAGAGGGTCGGAGCGCTTCCCGACAGGAGAGTCTATCATCCTGCAAGTGCTCATAGAGTTTCCGGTCTCCTGGACCATGAAATTACGCATGGACTCATTGCCCCGGCCACCCTGCAACCGGCCCGGGGGGGACGGCAGCGTTCCGGGAAAACCCCGGCGGGAGCCACGTGGGGACCCCGCCGGGCGGAAAAAAGTAGAGTGTCGACGTCGTGCAGCGCTCCCGGTCAGACCGCCTTGATCGCCTCTTCGAGCGGCATCGCCGGCGCGACGTGGGCAACGCCGTAGGAGCTGAACGGCGCGGTGATCTTCAGGATGGATCGCTCGTCAGGCGCCTCAAAGATGGCAACCGACATGTGCCGCCCGATGAGGAGGTAGCGGTGGTGGACCTTCACGTCAGAGGGGAACTGGAAGTGCTTCCAGAGTTCCAGGACCTGGTAGGTGTGCTCCGGTTCGAACTTATACCACAGGACAAAGAGCATCGTCTTCACCTGACTTCCCCATACCGCCCCGGATATATAAACCCTGCACCCGGGGATCCAGGGGCGGCCTTGGACCCTCAGGAAACGTTCCAGGAGTTCCTTACTCGTAGCGGAGCGCCTCGATTGGGTTTAACTGCGCCGCCTTCCACGCCGGGTAGAGCCCGGCGACGAGGCTTGCGGCAATGCCGAAGACCATCCCGAAGGCGATGTAGCCGGCGACCGCCGGGCCCGTGGCCGCCGCCCCGCCCGGGGCGACAAAGCCTCCGAGGAGCCCTGAAGCGGCGGCGCTCGCGTAGTAGCCTACGAGAGCGCTCAGAACCCCTCCGGCGATGCTCCCCAGAACCCCGAGGACCAGGGCCTCGAAGAGGAACATGACAAGCACACGGCGTCTCTCAGCCCCGATGCTCCGCATCAGCCCGATCTCGCGCGTTCGCTCAGTGACAGAGATGACCATGACGTTGAGGATCGAGACACTCGCGACGAAGAGCGATACCGCCCCGATCCCGAGCAGGAAGAGGGAGATGGCGTCCATCGTCTCGTAGTAGAGCTCCAGCACCTCGCGCGAGTCGAGGACATCCACCTTCTCCTTCCTGCGGTTGACCTGCGCGTCGATGGCAGCCTTCACCTCCCCGATATCGGCGGGGTCTCCAACCTTCACCACCACCATCCCCGGGTCCTCGCCCGGGTAGCGGGCATCGGTGACGATGACGGCGTAATCGGGGTTGATGTCGATCCCCATGCCCCGCTCGGCAGCGATCCCGGTGACCCGGACGCTCTCGTTCGCAAACCCGATGCGGCTCCCCACGGAGAGATCGAGATCTTCGGCAAGGAGCGACCCCACCATCACCCCGGGCGACGCGGACGCCGGGTAGCGGCCCGCCTCAGCATCAAGCAGAAACGGTATATCGTCGGGGTGGAGCGCGTAGACCGTCACGTAACCGGAAGTATCCCCCACAACGAGCCGCTCGGCCGTCCGGAACATAGGGATGACCCGGTTCGGCCCGGCTGCCTTCTCAATGAGCGCCACGTCCCGGTCTGATATCCGTGAAGCGAGGATGTTCCTCGGGTCGAAGGGGTCGCCGCTGGATACCGCCACGTGGGGGGTGACAAGGATGGTGTCGCTCACGTCCGAGACCAGACCCCCGACGAGCGCCGAGAGGCTGGCGCCGAGGATCCCGAGCGACGCTATGGCAAGGACCCCGATGACGATCCCAATCATGGCAAGGACCGACCTGACCGTGTGTCGCCTGAGGTTCCGGACCGCAAGGTTGACCAGGATCCTATCACGCATGCCGCATCGCCTCCACCGGGCGGAGGCGGGCCGCCTTCCAGGCCGGGTAGAACCCGGCGAGGGCGCTTGTCCCGATGCCGAACGCCATCCCAAAGACGATGTACCCGACGGCGGTCGTGTTGAAGACGGCGAAGCCTTCACCGAACGTGGTCCCCGCCGTGAAGACCCCGATGGCGGCGACGCTCGCGGCGTAGCCGACAGCCGCGCTCAAGACCCCCCCGACGGCGCTCCCGGCAACCCCGAGGATCAGGGCCTCGTAGAGGAAGATCCGCAAGACCTCGCTCCGCATGACCCCGATGCTCCGCATGACCCCGATCTCTGAGACCCGCTCGGTCACCGCGATGTACATGACGTTGAGGATGTTGACGGCCGCAACGAGGAGGGAGATCCCCCCGATCCCGAGGAGGAAGACCGTGATCTGATCGTAGATATCCTGGTACTGCCCGAGCATCTCCCGGGAATCGACGATGTCGACTACGTCCTCGCGCCGGTTGAGCCGGTTGTCCACCGCGTCCTTCACCTCGTCGATCGCGGCGATATCCCCGACCCGGACGATGACCATCGCGTAGCCGTCCCGGGTGCCGAAATGACCGGTGTACCAGCCCTCCGGGACGACGATGGCGTAGTCGGGGTTGATATCGACGGCAAACCCCCGCTCCGCAAGCACGCCCGCCACCCGCAGGTCCTCCCCGCCGACGGTGATCCTTGAGCCGGGGGAGAGGCCGTACTCCCGGGCAAGGTAGGTCCCGACAAGCGCACCCGGCTGGTTCTGCCGGGGGTAGCGCCCGTCCTCGAGCCTGAGCAGGACGGGGATATCCTCCGGGTCGAGCCCGATGACCCGGGTATACCCGGTCTCGCCGCGGCCGAACTCCACCTCGTCTGCCCCCTGCAGCACGGGGATCGCCCGGTACGGGCCTGCCGCCCGCCTGATATCGTCCACCTCCCGGGAGGAGAGGGTCGCGTCCACGGCAGTCCGGGGGTCCCCGGCGAACGTCCCGCCGATGGCGGTGTGCGGGGTGATCACGATGGTGTCCCCCACGTCGCTGATGAGGTTTGCGACGAGGAGGTTGATGCTCCCCCCGAGGATCCCGAGCGACGCGATGGCCGCGACGCCGACGACGATCCCGATGACCGAGAGGAGCGACCGGAACCAGTGGCGCCGGAGGTTCCGGAGAGCGAAGGAGAGGAAGATCATACCAGCCTTCCGTCCACGATCCGGATCGTGCGCCGGGCGTATGCGGCGATCCGGGGGTCGTGGGTGACCATGACGACCGTCTTGCCCCGGCGGTTCTCCGCCGCGAGGAGGTCCATGATCGCGGTCCCGGTCTTCGTGTCCAGGTTGCCGGTCGGCTCGTCGCAGAGGATGAGGTCGGGATCGTTTGCGAGCGCCCGGGCGATCGCCACACGCTGCTGTTCGCCCCCGGAGAGTTCGCCCGGCCTGTGGGAGAAGAGAGCGTCGTCGAGGTGCACCGCCGCGAGGACCTCGGTCGCCCGCTGCCGGCTCTCTTCCCGGCCGCGGGCGAGGACGATGGGAAACTCGACGTTCTCAAGCGCCGATAGCAGCGGGATGAGGTTGAACTGCTGGAAGACAAACCCGATGTGGTCACGCCTGAGCCGGGTGAGGTCGTCGTCGCTCATCCCGGAGATCTCCTGCCCGGAGAGGTAGATCTTCCCGGTGGTCGGGACATCGAGACAGCCCATCATGTTCAAGAGCGTCGACTTCCCGGAGCCAGAGGGCCCCATAACGGCGATGAACTCGCCTGGCTCGACGGTGAGGGAGACGTGGTCGAGCGCAACGACGTCGCCTGCCGGGAGAGAGTAGACCTTGCTGACGTCCTCGAACCGGAGGATGGGCTCGCCGCTCATCGCCGCCGTCTCCGGATGTACCAGAGAGCCGCCAGTGCGGCGGCGAGGGCCAGCACGCCGGTAGTTACGGCCGGGACCACGATTGCGGGCACCGCTCCACCCGCGGCCGTCCGGTTCTCGATCGAGACGGGCACGGTCACCGAGAAGGGGTTCCCGTCGCTGTCGCGGTAGTCGATGATGAGCGGCACCTCGGTAACGCCCGTCCCGGCCCGGAACGTCACCTCGAACGGGGCGACGTCATCGGGGTCGAGGGTGCCGACAACGTAGACCCGGTAGGGGTCAGCAGGGACCGCGGGCGGACCGGTGGTGACGAGGACCGACCGCGCGGACTCGAGGCCCGCGTTCGCGACATCCCCGGTCGCCCGATAGATCCCCCCCTCCGTGGCGACCTCGACGTTGGTGATGACGGGGTCGGCCCGCCGCTTATCCTCGCTGAAGATGACCGGCAGGGTGAGGTTTGCGGCATGACTATTGAGCCCGTTCCGCCAGGCCACCTCAAACGTGACGTTCATCTCGCTTGCCGGGGTCAGGTTGAAGACGACGGCCGCGGACCCGTCGGGCGCGAGGCTGCCGATGAACGCCCGCGCCGGGGTGACGGTAAACCCCGTCCCCTGCGGGGTCACCTGGACGCCGGAGGCGGCGTTCGGGCGGGGGTTCGCCACCCGGACGGTGACAGCGGCCTCCCTCCCGGGGGAGAAGGTTTCAGGTTTCCCGGCCACCGTCGCACTGAGCGGGGTGTCATCGACCCGGACCGGGACCGGGTAGCGGAGGGTTCCGTTCTCCCGGAAGTCCAGGTGGAACACAGGGTAGTAGATCCCGTCGGGTGCGTCCGCCCGGACGGCGAAGGTGAACGTCCGGTTGAGGCCCGCGCCGATAACCCCGACCGAGGGGTAGGGCTCGCTTGCCGGGACGACGCCGTCGCCGTAGAGGCGGGCCCCGCCGGCCGGGACGGCCGTGGGCCCGTTGTTCTGGACGAAAACCGTGATGGTGCCTGAGTCACCCTGCATCAGGACCGGAGGGTCGACCGCGGCGGACGTCACCGTCACGTCCTCCGGGCCGGCAACGGCAGGAGAGGCCAGGAGGCATATCAGAATGAGCAGGGCCGGGATGGACCCGGCATGATCGGTTCCCACGCCGGAGAATGGAGAGAACTCCTACTTCAACATTCCTCCCGACGGTACGGAGGGGCGGCATAAAACCTTTGACGGCAGAGGGCGATACCTCTTGAGACAACCGCAGCCCCGCGGGGAACCGAGGAGAGTATGGGACACAACAAGATCGTCATCATCGGCCACAGGCAGCCCGACACCGACAGCATCTGCAGCGTCATCGGCTACGCAGAACTCCGCAATCACGCCGAACCGGGGAAGTACGTCCCCGGCCGGTGCGGGGAGGTGAGCGCGGAGACCCGGTTTGCGCTTGAGACGTTCAACGCCGAGCCTCCGGTCTACATAGCGAGCGTCGAGCCCACCGTATCCGACATACCGCTCGATACCCGAAGCGCCCGGCAGGACGTCCCGACAGTCGACGTCGCCGCCCTGATGGACACCTACGACATGCGGAACATGCCGATCACGGACGAAGAGGAGACCCTGGTCGGGCTCGTCAGCGAGTACGGGCTTGCGCGGGCCTACGTCCGGAAGAACCCCCGGGAGCAGCTCTCGCTCGTCCCGATGCCGCTTGCGACCCTTGCGCGCATCCTCGATGCCCGGACGGTCGTGCCGGCGCACGAGACGCTCGGGGAAGGCCGGGTCTACACCGTCATCGACGCCCTGCACGTCACCCTCTCCCGGATGACGCCGGACGATATCGCGATCGTCGGAGACAACGAACCGGCCCAGCTCGCCCTGATATCGGCGGGGGTCGCCGCGCTCATCATCGCCGAAGGCGCGCCGGTGGGCGAACGGGTGATCGCCGCCGCCCGGACGCGGGGAGCCTCGGTGCTCGCGACGACGCTTGACGCCTTCAGCGTCGGCAAGATGATCAGCCTCTCTCTCCCCGCGCGCATGATCATGGAGACCGATGTCCCCACGGTGCGGATGGAAGACTCGCTTGAGTACGCAAAAAGCGTCGTCTCGAACTCCAAGTTCAGGACCGCCTGCGTCGTCGGGGAAGGGCGGCAGCACATCGGGCTCGTATCCCGGACGACGCTGATGCAGGACGTCCAGAAATCGGTGATCCTGCTCGACCACAACGAGTACTCCCAGGCCGTGGACGGGATCGAGCAGGCGGATATCCTTGAGATCATCGACCACCACCGCCTCGGCGCGATCTCCACCTTAAAGCCGGTGAAGTTCCTCAACGATCCCCTGGGATCGACCTCGACGATCGTCACGAACAAGTTCATCGAGGCCTGTGTCGAGCCCACGCCGTCGACCGCCGGGCTCCTCCTTGCGGGGATCCTCTCGGACACGATGGTGATGAAACTCTCGACGACCACGCCCGTTGATATCCGGGCTGCAGACTACCTTGCGGAGATCACCGGGGTTGACCCGGCCGAGTTCGGGCCGGAACTGATCCAGAAGGGCATGGACCTTGACGCCCTCCCGAAGGACGAACTCCTCACCCGGGACATGAAGCGCTACAACCTCTTCGGGCGGAGCATCATGGTCTCGCAGGTGATGACGTCGTCGTTTGATTTCGCAGAGAACAACGCGGGCGAGATCCGTGCCGAAATCGACCGCCTGCGTACGACGATGGGGGTCGACTGCTTCTTTGCCCTCTTCACGAACGTCTTTGGGAACGCAAGCGACCTCTTCGCCGCCGGGGACGAGGCCTGTATCGCCAAACTGGAACTGCGGGACCAGCCCGTCCGGCTCGAGGGTGTCATGTCCCGGAAGAAAGATTTCATCCCGAAGTTCGGGCAGATGTTCCGACAGATTTAGTGCATCGATCCTCAATTACCGGAACTCTCACCGGAGGAGATCATCGATCGTGTTTCGCACCGTCCGGGGGTTTGCATCCCCGGGCACGGATTTTCCCGGGTATCCCCACGTACCACCCCCCCTCCGGGGGCGGGGGCTTCGAGGAGGAACGTACTGGTACCCGGTCTCCTCCCCGATGACGATATCCCCGCGGTCCAGCGCACGCGGGGGGATCCCGGAGAAGAACCAGGTCCGGGATCGCTCTCCTCTTCTCCCCGGGAAATCAGCGCGATAGCCGCTCCCTGGCACGGCTTCCCACCGGCTATCGCCATGACTGCCCCCGCCCCCGTGGTGATATCCACCACGGTCCACTACATGGGGAGATCCCGGGGGAGAACCGGGCACGGCTTTCCACCGGCTA
>JAGVUK010000217.1 GCA_019136335.1 Methanomicrobiales archaeon | reverse complement strand
GGTCAAAAACCTACTTTCCGCGGTAACAACGACCACGATCCTGAATCGATCAACCGAGCCGGGATAACCTTAAGCCAGGGTACTACGTTCACACACCGATACAAGTGTTATTAGGTGAACTACCCCGCCCTTAAGGGCGGGGTAGTTCACGCGGTGTTTTAGGATTCATTGGTGCAATCCCGGAACGGACACCTGCCACCTTTCGGGGCTCTCCTTCCCCCGGGGTGTTGATCCTTCACCGAAATATCTGAACCGGCAGATACGGTCTCCACCGGGCAGGTTATCTCGAGATTAACTTGCGGGGGTGAAAGGGATGATGCCTCCCCTGCCTCTCACTCCCCTTCAAACTCTGCAGACTCAACATTGAGGAGAGTGCAGTTCTCCCGTATCGCCCGCTGGAGGTTCTCATCAAACCCGTTCTGATTCTCCGCCTCGATCTCGATCTTGATGGTGACTTTCGTATCCCGCCGCGACGTGAACTGCGTGACCACTTCATCCACGAACCGGGCAAAGTCTATCTTCGCCATGATCGGATCGATCTCTGCACGCCCGTAAAACCGTTTTTTTGTGACGTAGACGGATTTCATTCCACCGGGTGTAGCCGTGACGGGCGGGGTGCCCGCCACGGCCGTGCCGCCCTCGTGCGCCTCACCGCCCCCGAACGGTGCATCGACCGGATAGGGTTTCTCCGCCGGCTTGAAGCTCGCCTCGTATTCCGCCGCGACCGATGGATCGATCAGGAGGAGGGCATCGTCGACGATGATCGATCCCCTTCCTTTCCCGAAGGTGAAGTCGATGTACCTCCCGCCTTCTCGCCCGGCCGAGAGGCCGAAGTATTCTTTTGTCACCATACCGGCCTCGATCGTCCGCTTCAGGACATCCCTGTTCCGGAGGCGGGGGAAGTAGAGGTAGCGGCAGGTGTCCTCCCAGAACTTGCCGGCCGCTATCTCGGCAGTATACTCCGTCCAGAACCAGCGTTTGAGTTGATTCGCGAGATGGATCGGTGACCATTCGGTGATCAGGGCCTCGTTCTCCCGCAGGACGCGCTCGATCTCCCCGGCCGGGTTCTCGGCGCCCGGGTTGATGCTGTAGTTCTCCCACGTGATGTCGGGCGAGACCCTTTCGGCGTCAAATTCCTGCACCGGCACGAGCAACCAGCGGTAGGTCTCCCGGATCGTCCTTGCAACCGTTCTCCTGGCCGTATCGCGGTTGGTCTTTGCGTTGTCTCCCATCAGGTTGTCGAGGACGATCCGCTTGTTCTCGTAGTCGGCGACGATCGAGTCCCAGGCAAGCATCGAGCGGACGTGGTCGGTGAGGAGGGAGACGTTCTCGGCGCCGGCGGCGAGGAAGATGAGGCGGTTCTGCCGGTGCCGGGGCTGGTCGCCGCGGTTCTTGAGGTAGTCGGCGGCAGAGACCGTTGCCATCGAGACGCCGTTCTTCCCGTATGGAGCCCGGGGCGAGAGGACGATGAGGCGGAGGGCGTAATCGTCGGGGATATCGCCGCTCGGGGTGAATATGTGGATGCCGTCGAATATGCCCTTCTGCACGGCCTTCCGGACGCCTTCCTGTATCGCCGGGATGACGGCCTCCTTCTCGTCAAAACGCCTCTTCCGCTCTTCCATCTCGCGCCGGAGGTTGGGGCGGGTGTCGAACCAGTAGCGGTTCTCGGCGCTGTTGAGGTAGTAGAGGCGGTCGGAGAGGCGGTGGAGGGCGTCGCGATAGATGCTCGTCTGCTGGCCGGGCTGGATGCTCCCGAGGAGAACCCGTTCCTGCGCGATCCCCTGGATCATGCGGTTGGGGGTGCCCGGGGCGCTGCCGAGGAAGATCGTCCTCGCCACCCGGCGGCAGGCCTGGACGCTCCCGAAGCGGGTATCGCGGTTCTCGATCCCGGTCGTCTCCGCACGGTCGCCGTCGATGTCGCGCTCGACGACCGGGTCCCAGCCCGGCGGGAGGTAGTAGATCATCTCGTTGCGGGTGTCGCCGTCGTAGAGGGGCAGGCTGCCCGGCATGATCAGGAGGTCGTTGTTGCCGTCCTTCCAGAGACGGTGGATGACCTTCGCCATCAGTTTCAGGACGCCGCGGGTGCGCTGGAAGTTCTCAAGGGAGGACCAGTCTTCGTAGAGGCGGTCGAAGACCTCGGGGTGGATGGGGTAGGCTTTGACGAGCCTATCATAGTAGCGGCTCTCCTGGGTCTCCCGGGGGAACTCAGGGCCGGCGGCTATGTAGAGGTCGGCAAACGAGCGGCAGACCGTCTCCACGGCGGTGGTATTGGTGATGCCGGAGAAGAGCCGGCGCCTGACGATCTCGAAGGCCTCTTCGGCGGCGACGGGTTTCCAGAGTGCCTGGACGCGGGCGAAGTAGTGTTCGAGGGTGTGGAGGGCGGCGACGCCCCGGCCGAGCCCTGCCTCCTGGTCGGACTCGGGGAGGGAGGCGAGGAGGACGGCGGTCGGCACCGCCTTGATCGCCTCGGTGAGGGCCTGCATGAAGGTGATGTTCGAGCCGTAGGTTCCGCCGGCGAGTTTCGTCGTTTCGTCGAACTGCCGCATGTAGGCGACGAGTTCGTCCATAAGGATGACGCAGGGCGCGTACCTGGCGAGGAGGGCGGCGAGGGTCTCTTTGCCGGGGGAGGTGCCGGACTCGTCGGCCTCCCGGATCTGCATGTAGGCCTCTTCGCCGCCGAGTTGCCAGGCAAGATCGCCCCACATGGTGTTGATGCTGACCCGTCCTCGTTTCTGCGGCATGTTCGGGGAGAGTTTGGTGCCGTCGATGACGACGACACGGGCTCTCGGGAGGTCGATGACGCCGGCGGCATCGAGGATGGGGGGGATGCCCTGCAGGTCGGAGGCGGGGGCACTGCCGCGGGCGAGGTGGTAGACGGCAAGCATGGTGTGGGTCTTGCCGCCGCCAAACGCGGTCTGGAGCTGGATGACGGGGTCGCCGCCCTGTCCGGTGATCCGTTTCAGGACGGAGTCAAGGAGGAGGCGCATCCCTTCGGTGATGTAGGTGCGCTTGAAGAAGAGCACCGGGTCACGGTACTCGGGGCTTGCGGTGCCGGCGTGAACGCGGGAGAGATCGGCCGCGAACTCCGCCTGCTGGAAGGTGCCCTTCAGAACATCTTCATGCGGGATGGCGATCTCCCGCCAGGGTCTGGGTGATGTCGTCATTTACGCCCTCTGCAGTATGTGGCTGAATTTGCCAAGGATGAGTCTCTTTCGCTCTTCGATGAACGCCTCGTAGTTGTCGAGTTCCCAGAGTTCGGGGTTCTTCGGGATCAGGTGCATATCGAGGTAGGCGTCGTCCTTATCCCTGAACCACTCGTTCGGCGGGATATCCCGTTTTCCGGAAAACCCGTTCTCCTCTGCGGTGAGGAGCATGAGGTTTGCTATCTGGTCGCGGTCTTCCTGGTAGTACCTGAGGAGGTCTTGCCTCCCCGTCCTTGGATTTACCTTTTTGACCTTTCTCAGGAGGGATTGTGGGAAGATGTGGTCAACCTGCGGGAGGTTGTTCTGGTATGCCGGCGTGTAGTTGAACTGCCGGTACCAGAGGTTGAAGATGAGGTGAACGTTCTTCGATCCGTAATATTGCCCGAAGAGGGTATTCTCCACGATCTCGAGGCTCCGCCCGTCCTCACGGATGATGCCGAAGATTTCGGGGACATTGAACTCTCCCGTGGCAGCGATCACCCTTGTACAGCGGTCGATGAGGTTGTCCGGGGTGCCGCTGAACGCCCCGCTGAGGAGTGTGCGGAGGAGGTATTCGTCGATGTTCTGTACTGTGTTCCACTTCTCCCGGTAGTGGTAGCGGAAATAGATGATCGGGATCAGGACGAGGTAGGACGGCATCGCCCTATCCGTGCGTATGAACGTCTTGCTGGAGAGGTAATCCTTCACGTCGCGGATGGCTGAAGAGATGTCCTCCCACTTATCGATGAGTTCCTGCCTGATCTGCACGTCGCGGAACTTGCCGACTTCATATGATGCTCCTTTGTTGAGGAGCGTCAGGCAGGTTTTCAGGATGAAGTCGCGGGTGAAATCGTATCCGATCCGGTTGAGGTCGTCGAGCAGTTCCTCCATCCGTTCATCTGCATCCTCCCATGATGATGTCAGGAGGGAGAAGAGGAGGTCGGACTTCCCGAGGCGTGTTCCCCCTGAATTGGCGCGGATGAAGATCTCGACGACGTCGTCTTCCCGGTAGGCGTCGGTGTTATCGATGCTGTCGAGTTCCTGATAGACCACCAGTTCTTCGTTAATGAACTGCTTTGATATGCGGGCAACGTTATCTTCGATGCGCTCTTTCTCTACTTCGGTCAGTTCCCTCCCGGCGCTGTTTATGATTGATTTGGCGATTCTGCTTGAGAGATCGTTACTGAAGACAGTCTCCTTGAACTTTACCCACGGGAAGGCGGCCTTTCCCGCATCCAGGAATTTGAACTTGTAGCGGATATCCTCCGGTGCGACGAGATCACCACTGAGAACATCGAAGTAGAGTTCGCGCTTCTCGTAACTTCCCTTGAGGCCGATGAAGAGGCTCTGGAGACGCTGCTGGCCGTCGAGGACGAGGAGTTTGGCCTTGTCGTCTTCGGGCACATAAAAGTCGGTGAGCCGGATGGTGCTTCTGTAGTTGTCGATGAACTTCCGCCGGCGGATGCGTGATTTAGTGCGCCATACGAGGAGGGTGCTGATGGGGTACTCCCGCATGATGGAGTCAAAGAGGCGTTCGATCTGGTCCTCCCGCCAGACGAACGGTCGCTGAATGTTTGGTAGCCAGAAACCCCCATACATCTCCTCGTTGTTGAGGTAACTGACCATCTTTCGGATTGTCTCTTTCTGATTCTTCATTCTTCAGCCTCCGTAGGAGGTGAGCGTCTTTTGCGGTGCTCTTCCGATCACGGCGGGCGTCTGTGCCTCGACGGCTCCCCAGGATGTGATCAGTTCGTTGTACGGGCGGGCATCTTCGGCCCGGCCTTTGCGCTCGCAGAGGGTGTAGAGCCGGTAGGCGAGCTGCCGGATCGCCGCCGCCCTGCCCGGCATCCGGGCGAGGAGGGATGCGGCGGCGACTTCTCCGCCGTCGCACTGGTGGGCGCGGATGAGGTGGTGGAGCGCCTCCCAGACGGGTGTCCGGCTGTCGGCCTCCGGCGACCAGTCGCGGGGATACTCCGACCACTTCATGAGCCGGACCCGCCCGCTGCCGGACTCGATGACGCCCGCCTCCCGGACGCCGTCGACGGTGGTGCCTCTGGCGCGAGCGAGGACGTCGGCCTCGCCGAACTTCCCCTCGCCCCAGCTGTTCTCCTCAAACCAGCCGAGGCAGAAGCGGGTGTCGGGGTCAAGGTCGCCGCTATCGTCGGAGAAGTACCCGTCCAGTTCGCGGTTGATGAGGACGAGGGCGTCGTGGACGGTCATCGGGGTTCCGTCCGCTTCGAGGACCGCGGCGTAGCGCGAGAAGACCCCCATCCCCGGCCCGATGGAGGCCTGCGCAAGGTCGACGGGGGCTATCGAGGAAGCGGTCATCTCGTCGAGTGCTTCGGGGAGGGTTTTCTTGAGTTCGCGAAGGAACTCTTTGCGGGAGATCTGCGGGGCGGCGGGATCGCGCCGGCGGCAGACGAGGATGATGGAGGAGGCGAGGGCGTTTGAATTCTTTTTCAGATTACCCGTCAATTCCGTCCTCATCGGCCATGTGCCGGTGACGGCAAAGCCGGCCTTCTGCACCGCCTCGAGGAACGTTTCCCAGCCGGCGGATGTGGTATCGTTTCCCTTCGTCTCGGACTGCTTGAAAGCGTAGTAGATCGTGACCGGGAAGGCCGGATGCGCCTGTTCTGCGAGGCGGCGCATGGCCTCGGTCATCCCGTCCATGAAGAAGGCCTCAGCTAATTTCTTCGAGCCATGACGGTAGGGTGTTGCCACAAGTTCTTCGGCCTTTGGCACTGCTATCGTGGCAAAGAGGGAGGGTAGGATGGATTTCAAAGATCGGCGGAGCCAGACGTAGAAGAAATCGGAGAGGTCTGCATAGCCGATGTTGTCGTAGTACGGAGGATCGGTGGATACAATTTTGCTATAACTTGCTTCTTGGACTGTTGCATTATTTTGATTTGAGAATGACTTTGCGCGGGCTGGGGCATTCTCCAATAACTTATGTGCTTGTCCAACCCCTGCTAAAAAATTCCCTGATGAACTACTTAGAGGGTTTGCCTCAGCAAAATCCCACACCATTGGAATCGCTTGTCGCCCAAAAGTACTTGTTACCGTATCCCGCCCTGAATGCCATGAACATAGAGATGACCAATAGTTTGCGCCTTTATCCACAGCAAACGCCAGATACACTGCCACCGCATCCGCATACGCCGTCGCTCCATCCCCGTCGGCCTCCAGCCCGCGCCCGTCGTCGGGCATCCCGGCGGCGAGGGCGTCGCGGAGGATCTCTGCCCGCGCCTCGCCTACGAGGTCGGAGAAGGTGGTGAGGGCGACGAGCTGGCGGGGGGTGAATATGTCTGAAAAATTCGGGAGGCCGTAGAGGGGCGGGGAGAACCAGCGGCGATCGTTGGTCATCGGCCTATTCACTTCCGACACTACGGGTTTCTCTACATCAGGAATTGTTACCGCATTGCTCGGAAGATAGATGCGACCCCTTCTTCCCTCAGCTACCACCGCAATTGGGATTGCTTCGAGGCCATATTTTGTTGCAATCTCTCTTAGTTCGGGTTTTTTGATGAACGTCCCGCAGAAGGTGCACCGGGCTCCTTTCGCATCTGTCGTATTTTGGGGGATCTTCCCATCAAACCGTGCTATTTCGTTAAACCCTACTCTGCCATCAAACCGTAATTCATCATCAAATTTTACTTCAAATCGCTTTACTGCGGGTATATTCCAGTCAATTTCAGGAACAACGTGGGTCTCCTTTCCCTTCTTTGTTGAGAGGGAGAATGAGCGCAACAGAGGTGCCCTTCCTCTACATGCTGGATTTGGACATTTCACCGTCCGCGCCCAGAGCCACGCGATCACCGTCAGATCCTCGCCGACGTACTCCGCGAGATCCGGCCGATCCCGTGCCATCTCCTCCGTGACCCGCACCTTCGGGTAGAGGTGGCCGATCCGCTTCTCCGCCTCGCCCCGCATCCACTGCCCGTAATACCGGACATCCCCGGCGAGCCCTGCCGCCCCCCGCCACTCGGTCCCGACCCGCTTTTGCTTCCGGCTCTCCGGGTTCACCGCCGGCCGGCCGGCGAACTTCGGCGGGATCTCGATCATCGCCTTGTTGATCAGGACCGCCACCGGGTTTAAGTCCGACGCCCAGGCCTCAAGCCCGAGCCGTTGCGCCTCAAGCGGTATCGCGCCCCCGCCCGCGAACGGGTCGTGGAACGCCGGCAGCCTCTCCGGGTTGAAAAGTTCCTTCGCCTGCGGGTGGTTCCTGTTTAAGGCGCAGGTCTCCCGCCAGCTCTTCCGGATCTCCTCCCGCGCCTCCGCGAGCACCGCCTCGTTCGTCGTATTCTCCCACAGGACGAGTCTCTTTATCAGCTCAAAGAGGCGTTTTCGCTCCGCCTCGGCCTTCTCCTTATTCACGCCGCGGCCGAGTTCCCGCTCGTAGCCGGGGTCGTTCACGAGCTGTGAAAACAGCACCGCCCGGGCCGCTGCAAGAGGCCGCCGCGCCCACCAGAGATGGAGGGTCGAAGGATGACCGTGGCGGATAGACTTCTCCCGCACCGAGGCCGCATTGATCTCATCGAGCGGCAGCGCCACCTCGATCAGCTTCTTCGGTATCTTCACCGGAGCGGTCATGCTACAACCACCGCCCGGCGCTCATCGTTCATCCATCCACCATGTATCCACCATGTATCCACCATGTATCCACCATGTATCCACCATGTATCCACACCCGGCGGGGCATCCGCCCGGTTTCCCCTCTTCACCGGAACGCCCTGGAAACATCCGCACATCATCTAATCGCCCCCGGCCGCTCCGCCCGGCCAAGAAGCGCATCAAGATCAAAGTTCACGCCCGTCACCGCCCAGCCCGGCTCGCGGTCGAACGGCTGGCGGATGTAGAACGGTCCCTCGTAGCCCTCGCCGTCCACCAGCACCACCGCGAGCACGAACTTATCAGCCTGGTTGAGCCCGTAGAGGATCTCGTTGCGCGAGACCGTGATCGTCGTCTGGCCCTTTGCCCGGCCCTTCACCTCGATATGCCGCACCGTCGGCCCGCCCTCGCCCGGCATGCAGGCGGTGACGTCCCAGCCGCACTTCTCCGCCGAGACATCGACCACGTCGTGGCCGAGGGCACGCTCGGCCTCCATCACCGCCCGCATCGCCACCGCCTCGACATGCCTTCGGGCGGCAACATCGACGCCCATATCCTCCCCCCGGCGTATCGCAAGCAGTCCCGCCGGGATCACCAGAGCGCCGCCGGCGATCACCGGCGTGGATGATATGACGTGCCGCATCGCCACGAGCTCGCGTTTCCGCCGTTCAAGGCGCGCCTTGAGATCTTCCGCCGTCCGGCGGGCGTTCTCAAGGTTCATCCGCACATCCTTCCCCGCCCGCATATCGTCCTGCAACTTCAGGAACCGGTCCTGCCAGTAGTTGATCTCCTTCACCAGCCGCACCTGCACCGCCTCGAGCGTCCGGTTGGCCATCATCTCCCGCCGCTCCTTCACCTCGGCAAAGTGCTCCGGCACAATCCGCTCGGTCGCGTGGGCGAGCGCCAACCGCTCGAGGTCATCGTTAACCCACGATGACGCGAGAAGATCGCAGACCGCCTCCTGCTCCTCCTCGCTGATCGGCGAGAGATCCAGGTGCGGCGCCCAGCCGGCGTTCTCCGCCCGCCCCTCCGGATCGATCGCCACGAACTGCATCCGCCGCGATATCGTCCGGAACTCGTCGCTCCCGTCCCGCACCGAATGATCGATGATGAAGAGCGCCCGCGGCGTCGTGTCGGAATCGTTCCGGTCCACCAGCACCGCTCCCTGCCGGAGCTTCGGCCGGTGCCTCTCCAGAACCAGATCCGTCACCGCCTGCATCAGCGGATGGCCCGGGTGGATTAGCGCCGCCATCGGCGCCCCCACCCGGTCGAGCAGCCGGACGTACTCCTTCTCAAAACAGACCCGTTCGTAACGTTTCAGCACCGGCTGCCGATAGCGCCGGTCACGCCCCGATATCTGCCGGTCGCGTTCTCGGATCGCCTCGGGCACGTAGGTGATCTCCCACCGTCCCGGCTCACGCGCCCTGAGATCCCCGCCAAGTTCCGCGAACGCCCGGGTAAAAAACGCCCGGATGAAGTAGGGCTGAAGTTTCCTCGCCTCCGCCTTCTCCATATCGGCCTTGAGCGCAAACAGCCTCCCCTCATCCATCACCTCATCGCAGAGGGCGTTCTGCCGCATGAGATCCAGGAGGCGTTCGGTATCAAGAGCGCCCTCGACCCGCCGCTGGAGCCGCGCCCGCACCTCGGGATCGTCGCCGTAGCGGATCGCCTCGATCAGCAGATCCCGCAGGCTCCGCTCGCTAAAGACCTCACCGAGGATATCAAAGACCCGCCCGCCGAGAGCCTGCCGCTCCGTCTCAAGTTTCTGGAGCAGCCGCACAAAGACATCGCCCTCCCTTGTTTCGGCCGCCACCAGGTTCCAGAGGCGGCAGACCTCCGTCTGCCCGATACGGTGGATCCGGCCGAACCGCTGCTCCAGCCGGTTCGGGTTCCACGGCAGATCGTAGTTCACCATCAGGTGAGCGTTCTGGAGGTTCACCCCTTCCCCCGCCGCATCGGTCGCGACCAGAACCCGCACGGCAGGATCGCTCCGGAACATCTCCTGCTTCTTGCGCCGTTCCTCGCGCCGGTCGCTGCCGTCGATCGTGACGACCGCCTCATCGGCACCGAGCAGCCCGCGGATCCGCGCCGCAAGATACCGGAGGGTATCCTTGTACTCGGTGAAGATGATCAGCTTCCGCTGCCGGCCGCTCTCCTCATGCATCTGCGGCGTATCCTGCAGCAGCCTCGAGAGTTCCTCCCACTTCCGATCCTGTCCCGACCCGACGACCCGCCGGGCCTGCTCCTCCAGCCCCTCGAGGATACGGATCTCGGCTTCCAGTTCATGGATCGTCTGCGAGGCGGTGGCCTGGTCGACGATCGTCTCCTCGTACTCCTCGTACTCGCCGGCCGCCATCTCTTCATCGGCATCCCACGCATCCCCCGGCAGATCGAGGAGCGTCCCGGAGACCTCCCGGCCGCGGGCATCGATCTTCACCTCCTCCACGCGGCGGGCCAGCCGCTCGCGGCGGCGCTTAAGTGACTGGAATATCGCTTCAGGGCTCGACGCCAGACGCCGCTGCAGCCCCGTGAGGGCGAACCCGACCGTCCCCCGCCGCTGGTTGTTCTGGATCAGGTCGGCCTTGTTCATCTCTCCCCGCACGTACTGCGTGACCTGCTGGTAGAGAGCCGCCTCGGCATCGGAGAGGGTGTAGTTGACCGACTCGGCGATCCGCTCCGGGAAGAGGGGCCTCCCGTCGAACTTCAGGAGGTCTTCCTTCACCATCCGGCGCATCAGGTCCCGGTACTCGACCTTATGAGCGCCGTCCCTGAACCTCCCGTAGAACCGGTCCGAGTCCAGAAGGGAGAGGAAGAGCTGGAAGTCCTCCTCCTTCCCGTTGTGCGGCGTCGCCGTCATCAGGAGCAGGTGGCGGGTGTGTTCGCCAAGCAGTTCTCCGAGCCTGAACCGCTGCGTCCGGTTCACCTTCGAACCGTAGTACGTCGCCGACATCTTGTGCGCCTCGTCCACCACGACGAGGTCCCACCGGCTGCGTTTGAGCCCCTCCTGCAGATCCTCGTTCCGGGCGAGCTGGTCGAGCCTGGCGATCAGCAGGGGATGGTCGTCGAACGGGTTGCCGCCGCTCGACTGCTCCGCGAGGTCGCGGGAGAAGGTGGTGAACGCAAGGCCGAACTTCTCGTACATCTCGTCCTGCCACTGCTCCACGAGGCTCCCCGGTGCGACGATCAGGACTCGCTCGGCATCCGCCCGCATCAGGAGTTCGCGGATCAGGAGCCCGGCCATGATCGTCTTCCCCGCGCCGGGATCATCCGCAAGGACAAACCGCAGCGGCTGCCGGGGGAGCATCGACTCGTAGACCGCCGTGATCTGGTGGGGGAGCGGTTCGACATTCGATGTATGCACCGCCATCATCGGGTCAAAGAGGTAGGCGAGATCGATCCGGTAGGCCTCGGCGGCAAGTTTGAACTCCTCGCCGGGCGCGTCGAACGCCCACGGCCGCCCGGCCTTCGCGAGGGAACCCGCCCGTCGGCGGTTCTATAGTAGACCGTCAGGGCGTTCTCGCCGATAGGTTCGGTCGTGACGATACGTACGACCTGGCCGGGCTCGATACCGTTGACGGCCGCATCCTTCGTGATATCCTCCAGTCGCAGCATGGCTGATCCCTCCGGTCGTACGGTTCCCCTGGAGACCGGGCCGGAACTCTCGCTGCCTCAGGTGAGCTGCCGGATCGCTCCATCCGCCTGCAGGGGATAGCGTTGCCTGAAATTACCTCTCTATCCGTGCCATGATTAATGCACCGAAATCTCTCGCGCCCTCAATGCCGGGATGAGTTGATATACACGTACTAATCTGCTCGAAATGCTCTGAACGGCCTTCTATGGTCCGGGTGCTCCTGCGCAGTGCTTCGGCCATCTCCGGGTATGGTGATCTTCGGCCGCTGTCGGATCATCATGAGGATTAACCCCGAAGGTTCCCCCGAAGGTTCCCCCGAAGGTTCCCCCGAAGGTTCCCCCGAAGGTTCCCCCGAAGGTTCCCCCGAAGGTTCCCCCG
>JAGVUK010000176.1 GCA_019136335.1 Methanomicrobiales archaeon | reverse complement strand
GGCTGGCCCGGGCCGGCATGAACGTTGCCCGGCTCAACCTCTCCCACGGAACGTTTGACGAGCACCGGGAGAACATCAGAAACATCCGGGCCGCGGCCGAGGAGACCGGGCTCCCCATCACGATCCTGATCGATCTTCCGGGGCCGAAGATCCGGATCGGCGACCTTGCGCACGAGCCCCTGGAACTCGAGAAGGGCGAGGTCGTCACCCTCACGACCGCCCCGGTATCAGATGACCCTTCCCGGATACCCGTCGAGTTCCCACAGTTTCCCCAGCTGGTCTCGGAGGGGAGCACCGTCTTCCTCAACGACGGGTTCCTCCAGCTCCGGGTCGACAACGTCGCCGAGAAGGATGTCCGGGCGACCGTGGTCATCGGCGGTCCCCTTCTCTCGCGCAAAGGGATGAGCCTCGTCGGCGGCGGGGGGATCGTTGCGCTCAGCGCCGTGACCGACCGCGACCTCGAGTGCATCGACTTCGGGCTCAACGAGGGGCTTGACACGTTCAGCATATCCTTCATCGAGCGGGCGGAGGATATCCGGAAGGCCCGGGCACATGCGGCCGGATCCGGGAAATCTATCCGGGTGATAGCCAAGATCGAGCGACAGGAGGCGCTTCATCACCTCGATGAGATCCTCGGCGAGACCGATGGGGTCATGATCGCCCGCGGCGACCTCGGCGTCCAGACTCCCATCGAGGAGGTTCCTGCGGTGCAGAAGCGGATCATCCAGAAGGCCAACATACTCGGCCGGCCGGTGATCACCGCCACGCAGATGCTGATGTCGATGACCGACAACATCCGGCCCACCCGTGCGGAGGTGACCGACGTCGCGAACGCCATCCTCGACGGGACGGATGCGGTCATGCTCTCCGAGGAGACGTCCATCGGGAAGTATCCGGTCGAGACGGTCGCGATGATGGCAAAGATCGCCCGATCGACCGAGGAGAAGCGCACGGCCGTCGGGGGCAGGTGTGCCCCTCTCAGCTACTTCCGGGAGGGGAAGGGTCGGGAGAGGATCACCGTCAACGATGTCGTCTCCTTAAACGTCATCGAGGCGCTGGATGCGCTCAATATCCGGTTCGTGCTGACACCCACCCGTTCCGGGAGCACTCCGCGAAACATCTCGCGGTTCAAACCCGGGGCCTGGATCCTTGCGTTCACCCGGAACCCGGCCACTTCCAGGTTCCTCGCGTTCTCCTACGGGGTCTGCCCGTTCCTGATCCGGAGCGAAAAGGAGTACTGGCACGGCGCGATACTCGACTCGGTCCGGGATTCGGGTCTCATCCGTCCCGGGGAGCGCGTGGTGCTCACCGAGGGGGTATCCCCCGGGCGCGAGGGGACCGACTCGCTCATCATCCTCACGGTCGACTGAGGGCGGGTCCTCTCACCTCCAGATAGACGTCTCCACCTCCGCCGGTGTCGTGATCGGGCTCGTCCCGATCCGGCTTACCGGGCTTGACCCCATCGTCGTGCCCGATGTCGCCGCCCTCATCACAAAGGCGTGTTTTGACCTCACGCGTTGAATCGCCTGCGGAATCTTTGCCGCCTGCCCGGAGTGCGACCGGCCGGCGCTCCATGGGAGATCGGAAGAAGAGCGGTGACCCACGGCCCACGATATCTCAGAGCAGCAGCGTGAGGGCGAGGCAGGCCACGACCGGAATGACGAGGTTGTCGTCCACGGGGCTCACCAGCTCGGCGACAGCTGCGGCCGCGGCCGTCACGAGGGCGACCGCCGGTGGGACGAGGAGACAGAGCGCCACCGTCGTCACCGCGACCCCGGCGAGCGTCCCCTCAAGAGACTTGTGGTTGTAGATCCGGGTCTTCCCGAACCGGGTGCCGGCGAGGGTGGTGACGCTGTCGAGGAGCGAGAGCACCACAAGGCCGGCGAAGACTATCTCTCTCTCGAAGAAGACGAGGCAGAAGAGAGCGCCGAGCGCGAAGAAGAGTGCTCCCCGGCCGGGTGCCGCGTCCCGCCGCTCGAGGTTGATGATGATCGTCGATATGACCGGGATGGTGTAGCCCCGGGAGACGGCGTCGGAGAGGATGAACCCCATGAAGAGGGTGAGCACGAGGACGGAGAGGGTGAAGTCGCGGTCAAAGGCGAGGATAAATCCCGCAATCCCGAGGCCGAAGAGGAGGTGGACGACCTGGCGGAGCGGTTCGTTCATTGTATCAGAGGTTGGCGCGAAATCGGTTAAACCCTCTGCAGGCGGGAGCTGCAGAGGGGTGTTTTAGACACCTGGGCAGGTCTCCGCGCGAGCTCGAGGGTATGGGCAGTGAAACGGT
>JAGVUK010000021.1 GCA_019136335.1 Methanomicrobiales archaeon | reverse complement strand
GGAACGCCGGGGCCTCCGTCGAGGTGCTCATCGGGGGCCTTGAGGTCGCGACGCTGGTCTTCATGAACCTCGGGCGGCAGAAGACCAATCAGCCGCCCGTCGATGTGAACGGGGATCTCTACTACCCGATGCGGCTCAAGATCGTCGATACCGGCTACGGCCTTGAGCGGTTCGTCTGGGCCTCGAAGGGTTCGCCGACGATCTACGATGCGGTCTTCCCGGAGATGGTGAGCCGTCTGATGCGGTCGGCCCACCTCGAAGACCTCCTCGACAACCCGGAGTTCACGAAGATCATGGGGCTCAGCGCCCGGTTCGCCGGGGTGATGGACATCTCCGGGACGAACCTCTACAACCTCAGGAGGAAGGTCGCTGAGGCGATCGATGTGCCCGTCGACCGGCTTGAGCGGATCGTCGTCCCGATCGAGAAGATCTACTCGATCGCCGACCACACCCGCTGCCTCGCCTACATGCTCGGCGACTGTATCGTCCCCTCAAACGTCCGCGAGGGGTATCTCGCCCGGCTGGTGCTGCGCCGGACGCTCCGGATGATGAACGACCTCTCGATGGACGAGGACCTTGCCGACCTCATAGAGGCCCAGATGCAGGTCGTGGGGACCGCGAACTTCGGGCAGGACGTCGACGTGGTCAGGGAGATCGTGGAGAACGAGGAGGCGAGGTACGCGGGCACGCTCGAGCGCGGGACCCGGATCGTCCAGAAGATCGCCCGGAACTACAAGGCGAAGAGTTCCCGCGTCCCCCTTGCGGAGGTCATCACCCTTTATGACTCGCACGGCATCCCGCCCGAGATGGTGAAGGAGGTCGCGGCCGCCGAGGGCGCCGTCGTGGAGGTCCCCGACAACTTCTACTCGCTGATCGCCGACATTCACTCGGAGGCGCAGAGGGAGGCGGAGGGGGAGGACCCGCTCGCCCCCTACCGCGAGCGGGCGGGCACCCTCCCCCCGACGAAGAGGCTCTACTACGATCTCCCGTGTGAGGTCGAGTTCGAGGCGATGGTGCTCGACTACTTCGACGGTATGGCGGTGCTGGACCAGACCCTCTTCTACCCGGAGGGGGGCGGCCAGCCGTCCGATACCGGCACCCTGGTGACGTCGGAGAGCATGGTGCGGGTGGAGGAGGCCGTGAAACTCGGGGACGTGATCCTCCACCGGGTCACGGGAGGCCCCCTGAAACGCGGCGACCGGGTGAAGGGGATGGTGGACGAGGAACGGCGGTTGTCGCTGATGCGCCACCACACGGCGACCCACGTCCTCCTGCACGCTGCAAAGCAGGTGCTCGGCGCCCACGTGCACCAGGCGGGCGCCCAGAAGGGGAGCGAGACCTCCCGCCTGGATATCCGGCACTACAGGCATATCACGCCTGAGGAGCTCCGGCGGATCGAGGTCGAGGCGAACCGGATGGTGATGGCGGACCTGCCGGTCTACGTCCGCATCGAGGAGCGGACGAAGGCCGAGCAGAAGTACGGGTTCGGCCTCTACCAGGGCGGGGTCCCGCCGGGCCGGGATATCAGGACGGTGCAGGTCGGCGGCGAAGTGCAGGCGTGTGCGGGGACGCATGTCCGGGCGACGGGCGAGATCGGGCCGATCCGGGTCATCGGCGTCGAGCATATCCAGGACGGCGTCGAACGGCTGGTCTTTGCGGCCGGGCTCGCCGCGGTGTACGCTATCCAGCGGATGGCGGATACCCTCGGGGCGGCCGCCGACGTGGTGAGCGTCCAGCCCGAGAACCTGCCGGCGACGGTAACGCGGTTCTTTGGGGAATGGAAGGAGCAGAAGAAGGAGATCGAGCGTCTCCAGAAGAGCGTGGTGGACCTCCGGATGCAGCACCTTGAGGGCGAGGTGGTGGACGGGGTCAGGGTCGTCGTCGGGCAGGTGGACGCGGCCCCAAAGGAGCTCGTCGCGCTCGCGACGAGCGTCGCCGACGAGGGCGGCGTGGCGCTCTTTGTATCGGCTGACGGGAACGTGAAGGTGGTGGCGACGTCGGGCGTGCCGGCGGTGAACGCTGCCGATATCGTGCGGGAGGTCTGCAGCGTCATCGGCGGGAAGGGCGGCGGCAAGCCGACCCTTGCGCAGGGCGCGGGACCGGACGTCTCCCGGCTCGATCTCGCGCTCAAGCGCGGGCGCAGCCGGATCCTTGAAGCACTCCATGGCTGACGGTGTTGTGGTTATCCAGCCGGGCGATGAGCGGGCACAGTAGCGGGCCGCTGACGTCGTCGGAGGTTGCCAGAGCGATGGCGATCCCGATCACCACCGCCACCTACCATATCGAGAACCTCTTGAACGCCGGGCTCATCGAGGTCATGGAGACCCGGTGGAGCGAGAAGGGGCGTGAGGTGAAGGTCTATGGCCTCGCAAACCAGGTCCTCATCATCGCGCCGCCGGAGAGCGATCTTGGGTCGGTGCTGAGGAAGTACGCGACGCTGTTCGGCGTCGTCGCTCTCGCGAGCCTCGGGCTCTGGGGGATCCTCCCGATGGTGCTGCCGGCCCCGCAGGGCGGCATGCCGCCGGAGCCGAAGGTTGCCGGGGGCGGGGGGGAGGAGATCACCGCGTTCAGGGCGCCCCTGAGCGATGCCGCGGGTGCGCCGCCGGTCCACGACCTGGTGATGGGGTTCTTCATCGGGGCCTGTGCGGTGCTGCTCGCGCTGTTTGCCTACGAGGTCTATTACTGGTGGCGGACTTCGCCGCGGGCGGAAAAAGAG
>JAGVUK010000014.1 GCA_019136335.1 Methanomicrobiales archaeon | reverse complement strand
GACCCGGAGAAGGACGGTGCGTCTACCGCCGCGGAGAAGCTGGGCTCTCAGTCCGGCAGGTGGGCGGACGTATGGGAGCGGTTCACGGAGAAGCCCGGAGCCTACCCCGAGGTCCCCCGGCTCCTCCGCAGCGTAAAATTGCCCGGCTGGATGCCCTATCCGGACTCGTGGCCGCAATACAACGACTTACGCGAGAAAGAACTCTATCTGGTCTTCATGGCCCTTGCCGAGGCCTCCCCGGAGGAAGCACGCCGGCAGATCGCGGACCTGGAACGGGCGCACGCCCCGCGGCGGGAGTGGGTCTGGGCAGGAATGGGGGAGAGCCCCCTCGCCCGGGCTCTCGAACACCTCGCGCACCTCGCGATCATCACGGCCGACATGAAGTTCGGCGGGACCGTACTCGAGCAGGCAGAGCGGTACGCCACTACCACATGGCGGGCCGACGATGCCGTGGTCCGTGCGCTTGAGCAGGCGACGGACAGGAAGAGCAGCGAGGCCGTTGCAGCCGTTGTCAACGTGCTCTACCGGAACTGGCTCGACGCGATGGCAGAGGCGTTCCAGAAGGAGTGGCTGCAGGAACCGGCACCGATGCGCAAAGAGAACCAGGAGCCCGTTGCCGGCGAGGTTCTGCTCTTTGTCGACGGCCTCCGCATGGACCTCGGCCACCGCCTCTCTTCGAGTCTGAAGGATGCCGGGTACTCCTGTAGTCTCTCCCACCGCTTCAGTGCTCTTCCAACGCAGACCTCGACGGCAAAACCGGCGGTCATGCCGATCGCCGGCGAACTCGTTGCCGGGGAGAACCTGACCCCCAGAACTAAGAGCGGGGCGCTCGCGACGATCACCGCGTTACGCAGCATCCTTAACGACAAAGGGTTCAGCGTGCTCAGCGACTCCGAGACCGGCGATCCTGCGCACTCCGCCTGGACTGACTGCGGAGACATCGATACAGAGGGGCATACCAAAGGGGCTGCCCTCCCTGAAGTTCTCGACAGGGAGATCGAGAAGATCCGTGACCGGGCGATCGAACTCCTTGAGGCCGGCTGGCAGCAGGTGCGCATCGTCACCGACCACGGCTGGCTCCTCCTCCCGGGCAAACTCCGGAAGACCGAACTGAAACCCGGGCTCACAGAGGTGAAGAAGGGCCGCTGCGCCGAGTTGCGGGCCGACGCAGAGACCGACTACCCTGTCGTCCGATGGTTCTGGGACCGCAACGTCCGGATCGCCCTGGCACCCGGAGTCTCCTGTTTCGAGGAGGGGAAAGAATACGAGCACGGTGGCCTCAGCCCGCAGGAGACCGTCGTGCCGGAGATTGTCGTCAAAATTGGTGCGACACGCAGCAAGGGTATCGAGATCGGTCAGGTCCGGTGGGCCGGACTGATCTGCAGGGTCCATGTTGACGGCGCCGAAGGCTACTCTGTCGACATCAGATGGAGGCCAGCCGACGCAGGGAGCAGCGTCACGACCGGCAGCCGTACGGTCAGCATCGAGGGCAACGCCTCGCTCACCATCGAAGATGACGGTAACGAAGGAAAAGAGGCCTGGCTCGTCGTTCTGGACAGTCAGAAATCTCCCGTAGCACAAAGGGCGGTCCGAATAGGACAGGAGTGACAGTATGGTGGACCTTGACGCACTTGATTCAAAGGTAACGGCGGCGTTTGAAGGATACGTGGTCCGTAAAGACCTCGCCCAGAAGTTTCGCGGCGGCTACCCTGTTCCGACCTACGTCGCCGAGTTTCTGATCGGCAAATATTGTGCGACCACTGACGAGGCCGAGATCCGCGAAGGCCTCGCCATCGTCCAGCGGCAACTCACCGAACGAATCGTTCGTGCCGGCGAGAACGAACTCTTCAAAGCCCGGGCTCGCGAGCAGGGCTCGGTCAAGGTGATCGACCTGATCACGGCCCGGCTTGACACGCGCTCCGACACATTCATGGCCACCATCCCGACCCTCCTCCTCAACGATGTCTACATCCCGGCCGAGATGGTCTACGAGAACGAACGGATGCTGACCGGCGGGTTCTACGGCGAGGTCGAGCTCGAGTACGGCGCCGGCCCCGGCGAGGGCAAGAGCGGCCGACCGTTCTCCATCACCAACCTCCGGCCGATCCAGCTCTCCAAACGAAACGTTATCAGCGATCTGGCCCGTGGCCGCGAGGGAATGACCACCCGCGAGTGGAAAGACTTCCTGATCCGCAGCATCGGCCTCGAACCTTCTTCCTTTGACGAACGGGCGCAAAACGTCCTCTCCTCGAACCTTCTTCCTTTGACGAACGGGCGCAAAACGTCCTCTTCCTCCGGATGGTCCCGTTTGTCGAGAAGAACTACAACTGTATCGAGCTCGGTCCCCGAGGCACAGGCAAATCCTACCTCTACCAGCAGATCAGCCCCTACTCGCACCTGGTCTCCGGTGGCAAAGCGACCGTGGCCAAGATGTTCGTCAACAACGCCTCCGGGCAGCGCGGTCTCGTCTGCCAGTACGACGTCGTCTGCTTCGACGAGGTCTCCGGGATCAGGTTCGACCAGAAGGACGGCGTCAACATCATGAAAGGCTACATGGAGTCAGGCGAGTTCAGCCGCGGCCGCGAGAGCATCCGCGCCGAGGGCGGCATCATCATGCTGGGGAACTTCGATGTCGACGTCGAGCACCAGCAACGGATCGGCCATCTCTTCGGCCCGATGCCCCCTGAGATGCGAGACGACACGGCCTTCATGGACCGGATCCACAGTTACATTCCGGGATGGGATTACCCGAAGATCCACCCCTCCATGATGACCGAGCACTACGGG
>JAGVUK010000117.1 GCA_019136335.1 Methanomicrobiales archaeon | reverse complement strand
AACTTGAACCGGGGAGCGGTATCGAAGAGCTTCTGGTACAGCGAGCTGAAGAGTGCGATGTACTCCCCGGCCCTCTCGGTGGAGACGTACCGGGTCTTATCCCCCTCGGCCACTCCGACGAGATACCCTTTTTCCACAAGAAACCCGATATACTCCTGGCCGGTCTTTGAGTTCAGGTCGCACCGGTTGATGATGCCGGTAAACGACTGCGGTGTTCTGCAGAAGACCAGGATCTCCCAGTAGATCTCAAACGCCGTCCTGCGCCCGCTCATTACCGATCCAGCTCCAGCGTTTCTTTCAGGAGAGCCTCAGATTCCCCGATCTCGTCAAGCCTTTCGTCCCAGACCCTTGCGAACCGGGAGAAGTAGTAGGAGGAGGCAAGGCTGACGAGGGCAACCCCAAGCGTGAGGAGCATGAAAGGGATGACCAGGTAGTTGTTGAGGGTGAAGACGATACCGTCTGTTGAGACGGACAGGTGTTCCAGGCTGCCGAGGACCCCGAGGACAAATGAACTGACGCCGCCGAGCGTGCAGACCAGGATCATGGTGCGGATGGTTGCGCGGTTGTCGCGGTAATGAGAGAGCATACTTACGATAAGACGGGTGAGAGCCTCGTCCGAGATCTCACTTCCCTTCTCATCCAGGTCGTCCTTGATCGTCTCGATCCCTTCAAAGATCCTGACGCTGGTGAGAAGCCAGGTGAAGCCCGTAAGGGCGGCAACAAATGCGATGAACAGAATTACCGGCGAATAGATCACATACAGCGCAGTAGAGAAGGTCTCGTAGATGGAGATCGCTTGCCCGATGATCACGCTGATGCCGAAGGCTATCACAAGTGCGGCAAAGACAATGTTCGTGATTGCAATAACATAGAAGTGCCGGATCTCGCTTCTGAACCGGACGAGTGCTGATTCGTGCATGGGGGTATTCACCGGTCTATCTATCTATTCGCGTTCTGCAAATAAAGGGCATGAAACTAAGATACGTATCGGTGTTCCGCAGACCCGTCCAGCGCAGAAAGCCGATACCGACCGACCCCTCGCTTGGAATGGTATAAAGAGACGGAATTCCAGTTAGAGCAGAGCGCGACACCCCGCCGAGTGGAAGTGTGCAATCAGACTCAAATAACCAGAACAGCCGGAATCCGGGTCGGCGGGGGTTCGTATACTTCTAGTTCAATAGTGCAATCACCGACACCGATCCCTTTTTGAGGCGGCCGGAACCTCCGGCGGATCGCTGCCGGCAGGTGGACCGCCTGGTCAAGAAACTCCGGCCGCTCTGCCTGTGAACGGCTTTCAGGCGGAGTGCACCATCGCATCCCGTTCGACTGCTGCAACGCCGTGCAGTAGCCCGGCGGAGAGGTCGGCGATCGGGTATTACCCGCCGCCGGCGCGCTCCGCAATAGCCCGGCAGTAACCGAGCCGGAACCCTACAAAAGAGTTCCCGGTCTCCTCGGTATCGATCACCACCGTCCGGATGCCCTGCGACCGGATCTCCCCGGCGATGCCGAGAATCTCGGGGCGCACATCGCCGGATATGGGGACGTTCGCCCGCCCGTCGGATATGACGACCATCATCGGGATCACCTCGCCGTTCTTCTGCCGTTCCTGCAGGAGGACCTCCATGCCTTCCGCGAGACCGGCGGCAAGCGGCGTCTTCCCGCCCGGTAAGAGAGCATATCCGGCTGGAATCGTTGAAAGACCGGACTTTTTGCGCTGTACGCGGTGCGTATATTTATGATTCAACAGGCGCAAACACTGATACTGATCCGTTTTTTGAGGCGACCGGGTACTGCGGCAACCTCATGGCAGCCACCTGCCGGATTACAGGACATACCGACCATGAACCTCAAGGGCTGGGTAGAACGTGACGGAGTGCGGCTCTCCCCCACCGACGTGGAGCGGATGCTCGGGGAGGGGCCGGAGGCCCTCACGCGGTGCGGCGGCGAGTTCCTGCTCACCCAGGACGACTGCATCGCCCGCGACGCCTTCGGCATCATGCCCGGCCCGGTCCCGCCCGGGACCGTCTGCTGCGGCGGACGGGAGGCGGCCCGGATAGCTCCCGACCCCCCGCCCTGCACCCTTGAGGAGGCGATCGTCACCGCGGTCGACCTCCGGGGCGACGAGGGCGTGGTGGCGTTCTCCGGCGGCGTCGATTCGGGCCTCATCGCCGGGCTCGCCGGCCTCCCCTGCGTGGCGGTGGGGACCGAGGGATCGCACGATGCCCTATGGGCGGCCTTTGCCGCCCGGACGATGGGGCTCGACCTTGAGATCGTCACCCCGACAGAAGAGGAGGTCGCGGAGGCCATCCGCCGGGTG
>JAGVUK010000242.1 GCA_019136335.1 Methanomicrobiales archaeon | reverse complement strand
TGCCGGTATCATAGGTTCACTTAATGCCTGCAGCAACCAACCATTCTCCAAGTGATACGCGAACCGGCAGTAAAAAAAGTTCTCTACTGGTGCGACCAATGCAACGTCCCCCTCATCGGGCGCACCTGCGCCTGCGGGGCCGGAGTCAGGGAGATAACCCTCCTGCAACCTTATGACGTCCGCCCGGCCCTCACGGCGGATATGGCCCTCATCCGGAGCCTTCTTGCCGAACAGTTCGGCGACGTCCCCCTGCAGAAGGTCGTGCTCCTGAACAAGACCGGCGGCGCCGACCGGGCCGACCTCGTGATCATGCACGGCGACCGGTTCGGCTGGCTCTCGTTCGACCCGGTCACCCGAAAGTTCAGCCTCGATATCGCCCCTGAAGCTCTGCCGCACATACTGCCGCACGCAACGCGCGGGATCGTCGACCTCGAGGCCGAGCCCGCCGTGATCGCCCACAAGGGGCGTATCGGCGGGAAACGGTTCCCCCTGTCGGCTCCCGTACCCGACGGGACGGTCATCGTCTCCTACAAGAACCGGTTCGGCACCGGCGTCGTCAGGGACGGGCAGGTCCGGGTGAAGGAGCTCGCCCCCGTCACACCCCGCGCCCGGCCCGATCCCGGCTGGGACGTGGTGGTCGAGAAGAACCGCTACCACTTAAAGAACCTCGAGCGCAACGCAGTCCGCACGATCAAAAAGCACGCAAACGACCGGCCGTGCGTGAACGTCTCGTTCTCCGGCGGCAAGGACAGCACCGCCGTCCTCCACCTCGCCCGCAAGGCCGGGGTGGAGAAGGCGTTCTTCATCGACACCGGGATCGAACTCCCCGAGACGGTGGAGTTCGTGGAGGCGCAGGGCGTCGAGATCATCCGGAAAGGCGGCGACTTCTTCCAGGCGGTCGAGAAGGCGGGGCCGCCGGGGAAGGACCACCGCTGGTGCTGTAAACTCCTGAAGCTCCACCCCTTAAAGATCTACCTCGCCGGAACCGGCCCCTGCGTCACCATCCAGGGGAACCGCTGGTACGAGTCCTGGAACCGTGCCGACCTTGAGGAGACGAGCCAGAACCCGGCAAACCCCCTGCAGCTGAACATATCGCCGATCCGGAACTGGCGGGCGCTTGAGGTCTTCCTCTACCTCTGGTGGCAGGAGGTCCCCGTAAACCCCCTCTACGAGAAGGGGCTTGAGCGGATAGGCTGTTACCTCTGCCCGGCGGCGCTCGAGAGCGAGTACGAGGGCCTCCGGGAGATGCACCCCGACCTGACGGAGCGCTGGGATGCGTTCCTCGCACGGTGGGCGGAGAAGACGGGGATGCCGGACGCCTACCACCGGTGGGGGCTCTGGCGCTGGCGGGCGCTGCCCCCGAAGATGCGCGAGGTCTGCAGGGAAGAGGGGATCGCCCTCAACGATGACTTTACGTTGCGGGTAGTCCCGAAAGAGGAGAGAGCGGAGGTGGCAGCAATGAAGACGATGCGATCCCGTAAGCCGGCGCCGCCGGCAGGAGCAGAGTTCGCCCCGGAGGAGATCCGGAAGGACTTCCCGATCCTCGGCGACATCATCTACCTGGACAACGCAGCGACGAGTTTCTCGCCGGAGCCGGTGGTGGAGGCGCTTGTCGAGTTCGAGCACCGTTACCGGGCGAACGTCGGCCGGGGGGTTCACCGCCTGACGCAGGTGGCGACGCAGCGCTACTGGCACGCCCACGAGAAGGTGGCCCGGTTCATCGGCGGAGAGGCGGGGGTCACGGTCTTTACGAAGAACGCCACGGAGGCGATCAACATGGTCGCGCAGGGGCTCTCCTGGAACCCGGGCGACCGGGTGGCGACGACCGTCCTCGAGCACCACTCAAACCTCCTCCCGTGGCGAGCGCTTGCGAAGCAGGGCGTCGCGCTCGACGTGATCGGGATCGACGCCGACTACGCGCTCGACCTTGCCGCGCTTGAGAAGGCAGTGGCCGGAGGGGGTGTTCGGCTCGTCGCGGTCACCCATGCCTCGAACGTCCTCGGCGTGACGACGCCGGTCGCGGAGATCGCCCGGATCTGCCGGGAGCACGGGGCGCTCCTCCTCGTGGACGGCGCACAGTCCCTGCCGCACATGCCGGTGGACGTCTCGCGTCTCGGCTGCGATTTCCTCTGCTTCTCGGGGCACAAGCTCTTCGGGCCGACCGGCACCGGCGTCCTCTGGATGCGGGAGGCGATCCTTGAGCCGCCGGTCCTCGGCGGCGGCATGGTCGAGAGCGTGACGGCGGAGGGGTTTGTGCCGGCGGAGGGCTACCGGCGCTACGAGGCGGGGACGCCGAACGTCGGCGGCGGGATCGCCCTCGGCG
>JAGVUK010000069.1 GCA_019136335.1 Methanomicrobiales archaeon | reverse complement strand
CGGCCGAACCCTCTCTCGGTATCGGTGGTGCGGTTGCGCGATCTCCGGGAAGGGCGAATCCTTGAGCTCGCGAACGTCGACCTGATCGATGGGACGCCGGTGATCGACATCAAGCCTTACCAGAGGGGATGGGATTGCGTCTTCTCTGCGACCAGCCACGACCGGACTGAGAAGATCCAGAAGATGGGGCCCGGAGAGTACCGGGAGAGCCTCATCCGCGAGGCGGTGAACTACCACGGGGAACTCTGCCCGGGCGTGGCGGTCGCGGTGCGGATCGCGGAGGCGGCGACGCGCATCCTCGGGTGCGACCTCGCGGTGCCGCAGGTCTCGATCGCGCCCGGCGCCGATCCCTGTATCGCCGACGCCCTCATCGGGATCACCGGGGTTCGCCCGGGAAACCGCCGGCTGAGGCACCCGGGCGGGGAATGCTGCGCCTTTGCCGGGCCCGGGGTGGAGGTGATCTTCCGCCTCCGGGATGCTCCTGGGAGCGTCGAAGCTGTCCTTGCGGCGCGCGAGGCATCGCTCTTCGACTGTGAGGTCAGCTCCCGGTGCGACTGATGGTTAAATGGTTAATTTTTAACCAGGAGTAATGGATAGTTGTATACGTCGCGGGCGGGGGGGCGCAAACCCTCCGCCCGGCACGCTATAAGGGAGTCATGAGTATGCCACGCCGGTACCTGAATCTTACCCCGCTTCCTGAAGCGCTCGCGGCGATGCGGCGGGCGTTTCCCCCGTCGGACCATGCCGAGACCGTGCCGTTGCGCCTTGCTGTCGGCAGGGTGACGGCCGAACCCCTGTATGCAGAGTATTCCGTTCCCGAGGTCGACATCGCGAAGTTCGACGGCTACGCGGTGAAGAGCAGGGATACCCCGGGGGCGCAGGACCAGCGGCCGCTGCCCCTTCTTGAGTATGCCCGCATCAACACCGGTGAGATGCTCCCCCCTGCGTTTGACGCCGTCGTCATGGTCGAGGATACCTGGGACGACGGCGGCACGCCCTGGATCAGGAAGTCCGCCGCGCCCTGGCAGAACGTCCGGCACGCCGGCGAGGATATCCGTGCCGGCGAACTCGTCCTCCCGAAAGGCCACCGGATCCGGCCGTTCGATCTTGGCGCGCTCGCGACCTACGGCATAACCCGGATCGCCGTCCGGTCGGTCCGGGTCGGCATCATCCCGACGGGGAGCGACCTCGTCCCGCTCGGCGTGGCGCCCGCCCCCGGCCAGACGATCGAGACGAACACCCTCATGGCGGAGGCTTACCTCACCCGGATGGGAGCGACCTGCCATCGTTACGGGATCGTTCCCGACGATCCGGACCTGATCCGGAGCGTGCTCGAGGCGGCGGTCGCCGAGAACGATCTCGTCATCCTTTCGGCGGGTTCGTCGGCCGGTTCTCGGGACTTCTCTCGCGATGTCGTCGGCGCGCTCGGGGAGATCATCTTCCACGGCATCGCGGTCCGGCCGGGAAAACCGGTGCTGCTCGCGAGCGTCGACAGCAAACCGGTCCTCGGGATGCCGGGCTACCCGGTCGCCGCGCAGACCGTCCTCCGGGAGGTTGCCGGGAACCTGCTCGCGTGGTGGGGGCTCCCGGCGCTCCCGGGGGAGGAGCTGGACGTCCGGTTGTCGCGGAGGCTGGCGTCCGACCTCGGGTTTGACGAGTTCGTCCCGGTCTCGGTCGGGCGGGTGGACGGCACCTGCTTTGCGACCCCCCATCCCCGGGGGGGCGGCATCCAGATGGCGGTGGTCCGGGCGAACGGCTACATCCACATCCCCGCCGAGCGCGAGGGGATCGAGGCGGGCGAGGAGGTGCGGGTCCGGCTCACCGTCCCCTCGGCCTCCATCCCCCGCACGCTCATCTGTGTCGGCGTGCGCGACCCCACCATCGCTGAACTCGGCAACTGCCTCGCAGATGCCGGCTACCTGCTCCACTGCTGTAAAGCCTCGACGATGGGGGCGGTGCTCGCTCTACGGGCGAAGACCTGCCACGCTGCGTCGGTCTCTCTCGCGGAGACGGAAGCGGCCTGGAACGACCGGGTGCTCCGGTACCTGCCGGGGGTCGATCTCCTGCGGGTGCAGGTGGCCCGGACGGAACTTGGGCTTGTGTCGGCCGGCGACCTCGATACCGACACCCTCGCGTCGCTCAGGTTCGTCAACCACCCAAAAGGCACGGCGGCGCGGGCCCTTCTCGACGCATGGCTGGACAGGGAGGGTATCGATGCCGGCAGCATCGCCGGGTACGGGCACGAGGTGAAGACGCCCGCGGCCGTCGCCGCGGCCGTCGGCAACGGGTTTGCCGACGCGGGCGTCTGCCCGGCCGCCACGGCGCGGGAGGCGGGACTCCGGTTCATCCCGCTCGGCTACGAGACGCGCGACCTCCTGGTCCGGGAGGAGCTTGCCGCGGACGAAGGCGTCGCATGCCTCATCCGTTCTGCCCGGTCGCCGGAGTTCGGGGAGCGCCTCCGGTCGCTGGCGAGGTGCCACGCCGACCGGCAGGCCGCACGTGCCGGATAATGGATCACGGCGTCTGGGAACTCTATACATCCCGTCCCGCTCCTTCCCGGTCTTCGCGTCAACGCGCGAGGCTCTATCAGTATGGAGTCCGGGACCGGGTTTCACGCGGAAGTTCACGGGGCGTTGAGGATCCCCCTCATGCGCCCCAGAATATGGTCAGCCCACTCGCTCTGCCCAGCGGGCGAACTCCTCCGCCCTGCATTCCCACCCTGAAGCGGCGCCGGTTCGAAAAGAACATCCCGGATCCGGTACGACCACTCTTCATGCCAGTCAGCGAACAGACGCAGAACCAGATCATGGCAGTGCTCCGGCGGATGGCGGAGGCGACCGCGAAGAAGGATATCGACGGCGTGGTGGCGCTTGCCGACCCCGGTTTTCGAGCGTTCGGGACCGGTCCCGACGAGAAGGTGATCGGAAGGGAGGCCTACCGCCGGCACCTTGAACGCGACTTTTCGCAGGCGGAGACGATCACACTTGAGTTATCCGACGTTCATATCGGCGCCGAAGGGACGGTTGCGTGGGTCATGGCCGATATGGCGTACCATATCGTCGTCGGTGGTGTCCCGCAGACCCTGAACGGGCGGCTGACGGCGGTGCTCCGGGGGACGGGCCATGCGTGGGTCTTTGTCCAGATGCACTACTCTCTCCCGGCGGCGGACCAGGAGGCCGGGCGGTCGTACCCGGCGGTATGACTTCTTTTTCAGTCCTCTGAAACCCCTGTCCCGTTCCCGGCGCCCATCCCCCCCTCTCTGTAGGGGGTACATATCTCTCCGGCATCCCCCACCCCGCCCGCGCTTCGCGCTCCTCCCCCGCCCCCGCCCGCAGGAAGGGGGCAGTGCTCGCGATAGCCGGTGGGAAGCCGTGCCCGGGAGCGGCGCTGACGGCGGTTTCCCGGAGGAGGTAGGGGAGAGCAAGCCTGGACTCTGCTCTTCTCCGGGCTCTCCCCATGGAGTGGACCGTGGTGGATATCGCAACTCGGGGGAGGGGGAGAATCTCCCTCCCCGCAGGGGCTACCCGTACGCCGCTCTCCGTCTCCCCGCAGGTGGGCTACTCATACATTCTTCTTCGGCCCCCGCCCCGCCCCCACCCGGGGACGATGCCCGGGAGTGCCCCGGGATGTGATGCGTGCTTCGCGAGAGGTACCGGTGTGGAGGTGGTGGCGGTCCCTCCCGTTGCCGCGAAACGCCCGGGGCCGGGAGACATGCCCTGCAAAAAAAGTATTCCGGCGGTCCCCTGCTCACGGCTCCGCCGTAAAGAAGAGGACCACCCTGCCGTCGCCGTCGATGACCGCGAGCGTCCCGCCGACGATCCGGTAGCCCGCCGCAGACCGGAGCAGGTCCAGGTAGGCGTTCTCCTGCTCCATGACCCCTGTGGGCCCGGCGGGCGGGGCTTTCGTCGCGATGACCCGCTCCACGGCAAGCCCCGTCTCGTTGAGGCGGTATGGGGCCGAGTACGCATTGCACCCGGCGGACCCCGAGAGCGTGCCGTCACGGTCAAAGACCAGGGTGATGGCGGTCCCCGGGAGCGGCGAGGCGACGGTGCTGCCGCCGGTGCTGTAGTGGGTCAGCCGCCATCTCGTCGCGAGCAGCGGCACGTGGAGAGGCTCCCCGGCCCGCACAAAGACGAGCAGGTCCTGACCCGACGGGCCGGAGATAGTGAGCCTGTCGCCCTCAACCCGGTAAGAGGCGGCCGCAACGAGGAGTTCCCGGTACCGGCTCTCCTGCTGTGCAAGGTCCTGCTCCGCCGCAGGGTGTGCGCCCGTGGCGGTGAGCGGCTCAACTGCGATCGTGGAGCCGTTGATCCGGTAGGAGGCGGAGTAGAGGTTGCACCCGGCAGACCCCGAGAGCGTGCCGCCGTCGCCGAAGATGATGAACGGTTCCGCCCCGGGCAGGGGCGCGATGACGGAGCCGTTATCGGCACAATACCCGACCAGGCCCCACGCCGTCCCTGCAAGCGGTTCGGTGACCCGGCCGGCGTCGCCGGGGGGCGCATCCGTCTTGCCGGAGTAACCGACCGAGATGAGGCATGCCGTGACGATGATCAGGAATGCGACCTTCGCGAGTGTGTGGTTTCCGTCCCTCATCTCTACCACGGGTAGGGGTAAGGGCCGGGAGAAGAAAAAATAACCGATTTCTGTTGAGATTATCTCAATCCCCCTCTTCTCCGGCGGAGGGCAGAAGAAGCAGCGTTCGGCGGCCGTCACCCGGAGCCGGTCCCGGCGGGCGGGAAAGCCGTCCTCGAACGGTATACCAGGAAAAGGAGGGCAAAGGCCGCCCGGCCCCTGCCGCCGGGTCAGGGTCGGCCCGTGTTCTCCGCCCGGTAGGAGAGGAGGGTCTTCCCGGCCTCATCAAGGAGGTCGAGCCGGTTCCCGTCGATGCGGTAGCCTGCCACAGACTCAAGGAGGGTGAGATACCTGTTCTCCTGCTCCATGATCCCCTCCGGCTCGCCGCAGTACATCCTCGTGCTGACCGGCGGCGAGACCGAGAGGCTCGTGCCGTCGAGCCGGTAGGCTGCCCGGTAACTGTTGCATCCGGCGTTCCCGGTGACGTTGCCGTCCGGTGAGAACGTTGCCGTGACCGTCGTGCCGGCGATCACCGAGGAGACCGCATCTTTTCCGGCGCTGTAGCCGTCGAGCACCCAGTTCGTCCCGGTGAGCGGCGCCGGCGGCACCTCCTCTGCCTGCACAAAGAAGAGCAGGCCGACACCCGACCCGTCGAGAAGGGTCAGCCGGTCGCCCTCTACCCGGTAGGAGGAGACGTTTGCAAGGAGGCCGAGATACCTCCCCTCCTGCTCCATGACGCCGGGCTCGCCGCAGTACATCAGGGTGCTGTAGAGCGAGGAGACCGAGAGGTTCGCGCCGTCAAGGCGGTATGAGCCGCCGTAGTGGTTGCACCCGGCGTTCCCGGTGACGTTGCCGTCGGGCGCGAACTTCGCGGTGATCGTCGTGCCGTTGACGAGCGAGGAGACCGCATCTCCCCCGGTGCTATAGCCGTCGAGCACCCAGTCCGTCCCGGTGAGCGGGAGATCGGGCTTCTGGGCGGCCCGCTCGAAGGCCAGCAGGTCGGTTCCCTCCCGTCCCGCGAGGACCAGCAGGCCGCCTTCCACCCGGTAGGAGGTGACGTTCGCGAGGAGCGCGAGGTAGCGGTCCTCCTGCTCCATGATGCCGGGCGGGTTCGTGCAGTACATCTCGGTCCTTACGGCGGGCCCGATGGTGAGGTTTGCGCCGCTTCGGGTGTAGTCCGCGCCGTAGTGGTTGCACCCGGCCGACCCGCCAAGCCTGCTGTCCGTGCCGAAGGCCGCCGTGACCGTCGTGCCGGTGAGGACCGGGGCCATGGCGCCGTCTTCACCGGCGAGGCTTGCAAGCGTCCAGGACGTCCCGGCAAGGGTTCTCGGCGCTTCCTTCACGAACGCGAGCACTGCAGCGCCGGCAGCGTCGGTGAGGAGGAGCCGGCCGTTCTCGATCCGCCAACCCGCTGCCGAGCCGAGGATCTCCATGAACCGTGCTTCCTGCTCCATAATGCCTTTGGGTTCTTCGCAGAACTTCAGGGTCTGGGCGAGCGAGGAGACCGAGAGAGCCGTGCCGTTCTGGCGGTAGTCGCCGCCGTACTGGTTGCACCCGGCGGAGCCCGTGACCCTGCTATCATCGCCGAACCGGGCGGATACCTCCGTTCCCGGCAGGACCGGGACGAGCGTGCCGTTCCCGTCAAGGTAGGATTCGAGCGACCAGGAGACCCCGGTGAGCCCGGCAGCTGCGCCGGGGGTCGACGTGCCCGCCGTGCATCCCGCGGTGACGATTGCCGCCACAACAATGACAAGCAGCGACGCCGTCACGAGGATGTAACTTCTGTTCCTTCTTCTATTCGGTGCCATACACTACCATATGGGCGGGATCGAGAGATAAATGAATGGTAGATTACGAAAAAAATCGAACCTATACGTGTCAGATTCCGCAAACAGATGATTTAAATGGGTTATCCTGGCTCCCCCCTCCCTGTTTGCCGGTGCTGACCGGGGATGCACGGGTGGCTGCATGCACGGCATTTATCCGGGATGAAAGGCTACCCGGGGTTAGGGGCTCCGACCGCGGACCTGGTGGATGCCCTCCCCGGCACGGGAGAGATGAGATGACTGAATTGATCCTGCTGCGGCACGGCGAGAGCCTCTGGAACAGGGAGAACCGGTTCACGGGCTGGACTGACGTGGACCTCTCGCCCCACGGCATAGAAGAGGCCCACCGGGCGGCGGCGCTCCTCGACGGCGGCGGGTATACGTTCCGCGTCGCCTACACCTCGGTCCTGAAGCGGGCCATCCGGACGCTCTGGATCGTCATGGACGACCTCGACCTCATGTACGTCCCGGTGCACCGGTCGTGGCGGTTGAACGAGAAGAGTTACGGCGCCCTGCAGGGCCTGGATAAGCAGGAGACCGCCGGGAGGTACGGCACGGAGCAGGTTCACCTCTGGCGCAGGGCATACGACGTCCGGCCGCCGCCGCTCTCGTGGGACGACCCCCGGCACCCGCGGTTCGATCCCCGCTACGCCGACCTGGACCCGGAGAGCCTCCCTGCAACCGAGTCCCTGCACGACACGCTCAAGCGCGTGCTCCCCTGCTGGGAGAGCCGTATCGCGGCGGACCTCCGGAGGGGCAAACCCGTCCTCATCGCCGCCCACGGGAACAGCCTCCGCGCCCTGGTCAAACATCTGGATGGGATTCCGGACGACGAGATCGCGGGCCTCAACATCCCCACCGGCTACCCCCTTGTCTACGAGCTGGATGATGACCTGGAGGCCGTCAGCCACCACTACCTGGGCGACCCGGAGGAGGTTGCGGCGGCCACCCGGGGCGTGGCCCGGCAGGCCGGGTCGGGGTAGGTGAGGGGTTCTGGTTCTTACGGCGCGCGTATACGCATACCCGCAATAGAGGAGAGGGTTTCCCCTCCCAGCAGGGAGATACTTGTACCCCGTAGGTGGGTACGCCCGTAAGTCCCTCCCTGAACCCCCCACCCCGCCCGGCCTCCGGCCTCCTCCCCCGCCCCCACGGGGGCGGGGGCAGTGCGTGGCGATACCCGGGGAAAAGCCGTTCCCGGGAGCGGCTCTGACGTCGGGTTTCCGGGAGGGATAACCAGGACCCGACTCTTCCCCGGGTTCACCTCGTGCAGTGGACCGTGGCGGCTATCGCCACGGGGGGTGGGGACCGGGGAGAAGGTGCCCTCCAAATCCCCCACCGTGCCCGGATGTGCCCCCGATGCGACCTTCCGATGAATGCGAAACCCGATCGGTACTCCCTTCAGTTGAGAGTGCCGGGTATTGAGAATCGATGCAGCAGAGCAGCCCATAGTGCAGGCCGGGATATTGTCTCACGCAGCAGGCCCGCGAGGGTGCGAAGGGCGCGACACGAGATTCGTAAATTTAGATGACGGCGAACAGTACAGCCGGAAACCCGGCAAAAAGAAGGCGGCGGCCTTCAGTGCCGGAAGTGCCGCACACCGGTGAAGATCATCGCGATATTGAGCCGATTTGCCGCATCAATGACCTCCTGATCCCTGATCGAGCCGCCCGGCTGGACAAGCGCCGTCGCGCCTGCTGCCGCCGCGACCTCCATCGTGTCGGGGAAGGGGAGGAAGGCATCCGAGGCGACCGCCGAGCCGGCAAGGGGTTTCCGGGCCTTCCTGACCGCGATCTCCGCGGACTCGACCCGGTTCATCTGCCCGGCCCCGATCCCGATGACCGCTTTCTCGTCAGCGAATATGATGGCGTTGCTCTTCGTGTGCCGGCAGACCTTCCAGGCAAGGTGCATCGCCCGCATCTCGTGGGCGTCGGGCTCCCGCTCGGTCACAACCCGCCAGTCCTCGCGGAAGGGCTCCGTCCGCTGGACCAGGACCCCGCCGTCGATGCTCCGGATCTCGTCCTGCACGACCGGCTCCGGCAGCCGGAGCACCCGCATGTTCTCCTTTGCCTTCATGATCTCAAGCGCCTCAGGGGTGCAGGAAGGGGCGATCACCACCTCGACAAACGTCCTGGTGAGCTCGCGGGCGACGTCCGCCGTCACCTCGCGGTTCATCGCGACGATCGAGCCGTAGGCCGAGACCGGGTCGACCTCGCGGGCGGCGATGTAGGTATCAAGGAGTTTGTCCCCCGTCGCCACACCGCAGGGGTTGTTGTGCTTGACGATGACCACGGCGCAGTCGTCGAACTCCCTGAGCAGGCCGACCGCGGCATCGACGTCGAGGTAGTTGTTGTAGGACATCTGTTTGCCCTGGAGAGGCTGTTCGCCGGCGATACCGGCATCCCCGTAGACCGCCGCCGCCTGGTGGGGGTTCTCGCCGTATCGGAGCGCCCTCCCGTTCCGGAACTGGACGGTGAGGACTTCCGGGAACGGCCGGTCGATACCCGTCAGGTAGTTCGCGATCGCACCGTCGTAGGCCGCCGTCCGGGAAAACGCCTTCGCGGCAAGGCTCAACCGCTCGTCGGCCGTAAAGCCGCCCCGCCGGACCGCGTCCGCCGTCATGCAATAATCGGCAGGGTCCACCACGACCGCGACGAACTTGTGATTCTTCGCCGCCGCCCGCACCATCGCCGGGCCGCCGACATCGATGTACTCGATGATCTCCTCAAGCGTCAGCCCGGCGGCGCTCATCGCCTCGAAGGGGTAGAGGTTCACCACCACGAGGTCGATCGGTTCGATGCCATGCTCCTGCATCACGGCGTCGTCGATACCGCGGCGGCCGAGGATGCCGCCGTGCACCTTCGGGTGGAGGGTCTTGACCCGCCCGTGCATCATCTCGGGAAACCCGGTGTAGGTCGCAACGTCGGTATACGGGATCCCCGCCTGCTGCAGCAGCGCCCCCGTGCCGCCGGAGCTCAGGATCCGGTAGTCGTGCTTGATTAGCACCTTTGCAAGATCGGCGATGCCTGTCTTATCCCAGACAGACAGCAGTGCCCACTTCATGGATACACGTGAGCGGCATGGAGAGATATATCTGGCGCTGCCCGCAAAACCAGCCGCTTTTCACCTCGCCGGGCCCCGGGAAGCGGGTGCCCGTTCACCCCCGGGTTCACCGGCGCGGCAGGAGAGGGACTGCCTTTCTCCCCGGCCGATCGGCATAACGGAGGAAGAATATTGACGGATGAGTGCCCGATCGTCGATTTGGCCCGTTATAGGGGCTGAATGGCTGCAGCAATCGTTAATAATATATAGAACCCCATTACAATAAATACTCAAACCAATACATTACATCATTTTCAAGCAGGTTAGGCGTATGAAGGAGGATACATCCGAACCAAACGAGAAGCAGCAGAATCTCGGCCCAGCGGCGGATGCAGCATCTCCGGCGCTTGAAGAACTGCAGAAAGCGTATGACGACTTAAACAGCCGTCATCTCCGCCTTGCAGCAGATTTCGACAACTACCGCAAAAGGATGGCCCGGGAGATTGAGGCTCGCACAACCTACGCCATCGAGGATTTCGCGGTGGAGTTGCTCGACGTCGTGGACAACTTCGAGCGGGCGGGGAAAGCCGACGGCGCAGGCCTCCGCGAAGGGATGGAGCAGATCAAAAAACTCTTCATGACCATCCTTGAGCGGCACGGCATCCGGCCCATCGAGTGCCGGGACCTTCCGTTCGACCCCGAACGGCACGAGGCAATCGCCTACGTCCCTTCGGCGGCGGAGGAGGGGACCGTGATCGATGAGGTCATCCGTGGATACTGTATGCAGGACAAGGTCATCAGATGCGCAAAAGTCGTAATATCTAAAGGAATGGAGGAATAAGCAGATGGTTTCAGAAAAAGTTCTTGGTATCGATCTCGGAACGACCAACTCGTGTATGGCGATCATGGAAGGCGGGCGGGCGACGGTCATCGCAAACGCCGAAGGCGGCAGGACCACCCCGTCCGTCGTAGCGTTCACCAAGGAGGGCGAGCGGCTGGTCGGCACCGTCGCAAAACGGCAGGCGATCACGAACCCGAACCGCACCATCCAGTCCATCAAGAGGAAGATGGGCACGAGCGAGAAGATCGCCATCGGGGAGAAGAGCTACACGCCGCAGGAGATCTCTGCGATGGTCCTCCAGAAACTGAAACTGGACGCAGAGGAATACCTGGGTGAGAAGATCAAAAAGGCCGTCATCACGGTGCCTGCCTACTTCAACGACGCTCAACGGCAGGCGACGAAGGACGCGGGGACCATTGCCGGCCTCGAGGTGCTCCGGATCATCAACGAACCGACCGCGAGCGCGCTCGCCTACGGTATCGACAAGGAAGGCGAGGCCACGGTGCTCGTCTACGACCTCGGCGGCGGCACGTTCGACGTCTCCATTCTCCAGCTCGGCGACGGCGTCTTCGAGGTCAAGGCGACCGCCGGCAACAACCGTCTCGGCGGCGACGACTTCGACAAACTGGTCGTCGACTACCTGGTCGACGAGTTCCGCAAAAAAGAGGGCGCCGACCTCCGGAAAGACCCGGTCGCGATGCAGCGCCTCCGGGACGCGGCCGAGAACGCGAAGATCGAACTCTCTACCGTCCAGAAGACCAACATCAACCTCCCCTACATCACCACGACCGAGAGCGGTCCCAAGTTCCTGGACCTCGATCTCTCCCGCGCGAAGTTCGAGAGCCTCATCGCCGACCTCGTCGACTCGACCCTCGGGCCGGTGAGGCAGGCGCTCGCCGACGCCAAACTGAGCGCCGACGATATCGACCACGTCCTCCTCGTCGGCGGGTCGACCCGGGTGCCGCTCGTCCAGGAAACCATAAAGAAGGTCCTGAAGAAGGAGCCCGACAAAGGCATCAACCCCGACGAGTGTGTCGCTCTCGGCGCCGCCATCCAGGCCGGCGTGCTCACGGGCGAAACCAAAGACGTCCTGCTCCTTGACGTGACCCCGCTCTCGCTCGGCATCGAGACGCTCGGCGGTATTGCGACGAAGCTGATCGAGCGCAACACCACCATCCCGACGCGCAAGAGCCAGATCTTCTCGACCGCCGCCGACGGCCAGACATCGGTCGAGATCCACGTGATGCAGGGCGAACGGGCGCTCGCGAAGGACAACTTCACCCTGGGTCGGTTCCAGCTCACGGGTATCCCGCCCGCACCGCGGGGGATCCCGCAGATCGAGGTCACGTTCGATATCGACGCAAACGGTATCGTCCACGTCTCGGCAAAGGACCTCGGCACCGGGAACGAGCAGTCGATC
>JAGVUK010000167.1 GCA_019136335.1 Methanomicrobiales archaeon | reverse complement strand
AACTCCAGGGCGCGGTCTGGGCCAACCAGATCGACCGGCTGGTCTCGCTCCCGCACCCCCCGATGATCTGGACGGTCCGGCGCCGGCTCCTCGATACGGTCATCCAGCGCTGGATGATTAGAAACCCCGTCGTCCTGGACGTCAGGACCGCGAGCGTGATGGCGACAGCAGGCGACGTGATGGACGCCGTCTGGGAGTGGCGGGAGGCGCAGACGCCATCCGCGGTCCCGGTGCCCCCCTTCTCCCCGGGCCGCATCGCCGGGGACCCCGCGCTGCTTGCGGATGCAGCCGCCGGCGCCTCCCCGGGCGCCCCGTCAATCCTCCGGAGACTCTACAGCCCGGAGGGGTGATGCAGTCAGAACTGCTGCCCGTCCCGGATCGTCTCGATTACCGCGCCCACGAGCCTCTCGATCTCGTCGAACCGCGGCTCCGCCATACCGTTCTTCACGATCCCGCATTCGGTCGCGATGACGTGCAGGTCCGGCTCGACCCCGAGCTCCCGGAGTTTTCTGAGCGCACAGGCATCGTCGCAGCCGTCGAGCGCAAGGATGCGTCCGGCGTAGCGTGCCGCCTCCTCAAGCGATGCCGACGGGCGGCTTGCCGGGAGCGAGGCCTCCACGGATCCTGGAGAGCGCTGCTGAACCACCATACCCGCACGGTCGGTCAGCTTCCCGGTGTTCGAGAGGCCGGAGCAGGTGATGAGGGTGACGGGCTCCGCCACAGCCTCACTCCATTTCGAGAGCTTTCATAGCTGCCCGGCCGATCAGGTCCGGCGGGATCGCCTCGTACTCCTCGCCGTTGTAGCGGAGCGCCCGGCACTCCGTATCCTCCTCGCAGGTGATGCAGGAGCAGGAGCAGCAGGGTGTGGTGGTCACCTCGATCCCCTCGAGGAGTTCCTCGATCGGCACCCCGTTGAAGAGGAGGCTGTTGGACTCCGCGACCGCCTCGTTCGGGAGGACGGTCTCGACCACCCGGACGCTGACCCCCTCCATCTCAAGGAGCATGCTGATCTCCGTGAGAACCGCCGCAAGTGTCATCCCGGTCTCGTGGCACCGTTCGCAGGTGTTGTCGATGTCGCTTCCGATGTGCTTCCATTCGATGACGAGTTCCTTCTTCATGATATCACCTTTAGTGGGAATCCGCGGGACATCTTCCTGTCGCCTCCCCGCCGTACCACTTATCCCGGATCAGGAGCGCCACGTTCACGAGCGATATCAGCACCGGCACCTCGATCAGCGGGCCGATGACGGTGGCAAACGCCACCCCGGAGCTGATCCCAAAAGCCCCGATGGCAACGGCGATGGCAAGTTCAAAGTTGTTGCTTGCCGCAGTAAACGAGAGCGCCGTACTCCGGCCGTAGTCGACCCCGAGCCTCCAGGACATCCAGAATGAGACGAAGAACATCAGAAGGAAGTAGATCGTGAGTGGGATCGCGACTTGCACGACGTCCGCGGGGAGCGCGACGATGTTCCCGCCCTGGGTCGAGAACATCACGATGATCGTGAAGAGCAGGGCGATGAGCGTGATCGGCGATATCTTCGGGATGAACCGCTCGTGGTACCACTCCTTCGACCTCACCCGGAGGAGGGCGAACCGGGTGACGAACCCGGCGATGAACGGGATGCCGAGGTAGACAAAGACCGTGGCGGCGACGCCCGAGATCGTGATCGGCACCGCCGTCCCGGTCCCGATCCCGAGGAGCGGCGGGAGGACGGTGATGAAGACGTAGGCGTAGAGGGCGTAGAAGAGCACCTGGAAGATGGAGTTCAAGCCCACGATGGCGGCACAGTAGTCGCAGTCGCCCTCTGCAAGGTCGTTCCAGACGATCACCATCGCGATGCACCGGGCGAGACCCACGAGGATGAGGCCGTACATGAACTCCGGCCTATCCGCGAGGAAGGCCGCCGCAAGGAGGAACATCAGCACCGGGCCGACGATCCAGTTCTGGACGACGGAGAGGCCGAGGACTTTTTTGTCCCGGAAGACCCGCCCGAGTTCTTCGTACCGGACCTTCGCAAGCGGCGGATACATCATCAGGATCAGCCCGACGGCGATGGGGATCGAGGTTGTCCCGACCGCAAACCCTGTGATCGCTGCCGGGACCGCGGGGATAAAGTAGCCGACGGCGACGCCGGCAGCCATGGCAAGGACGATCCAGAGGGTCAGGTAGCGGTCAAGGAACGAGAGCCGGGAGCCGGAGGTCCCCTGGTCGGCGGTGTCCATCGCCGGTCACCACCCGCCGGGCCGGATCTCTCCCGCGAGCGCGGCGGCATGCGGCGCATCTGCGGCACAACAAGGTTTTCCATCCATGATTCGTTCACCTCATGACAGAGGTTAGACCACGCTGAGCACCTGGAACACCACCCCGGCAAGGACGGCGACCATGAGGATCGTCACCACAAACGCGGCGACCAGCCTTCGCTCAAAGATCGCGGCAAGGAGCGTCACTTCCGGGATGCTTGCCCCCGCGCCGCCGATGATCAGGGCCATGACCGCTCCAATGCCCATCCCCTTCTCGAGGAGGACGGCACTGATGGGGATGATCGTCTCTGCCCGGATGTACATCGGCACCCCGATCACCGCCGCCACCGGGATGGCGAGCGGGTTATTCGGCCCGGCGAGGGAGACGATCAGGTCTCCGGGGATGAATCCGTAGATGAACGCCCCGATACCCGCACCGAGGAGGAGGTAGGGGAGCACCTGCCGGAAAAGGCTGACGGCAAAGGAGAACGCCTTGCGGATGCGGACAGGGTGGCCTGCAGCACAGTCGCAGGGTTCCGGCCTCCCTTCAACCATCACGTCCTTGACGTAGCGCCCGTAGCCGAGCCGCCCGAGGAGCCACCCGATGCCTGCGGCGGCGGTGAAGGTGACGGCGGCATACACAGCGGTCGGCACAACCCCGATGAGCGCGACGAGAAGCGAGAGGATTATCGGGTTTAAGAGCGGGGAGGCGAGCAGGAACGACATGCAGACCCCGAAGGGAATCCCGACCTCAAGGAGCCCGAGCAGGATGGGGATGGTCGAGCAGGAGCAGAACGGGGTGAGCGCCCCGAACCCGGCCCCGATGACGTTCCCGGCGATGCCCTGCCGCTTCCCGGCAAGCACGCTCCGTACCCGGTCTTCGGGGATATAGGCCTGGAGCAGCCCGACGAGGAACGTGATCCCGACAAAGAGCAGGATCAGTTCCCCGGCTATAACGACGAAGAACTGCCCGGCCGTAATGAGTGTTGAGAGAAGGTCCATGGGGCCCGGTCCCGCATCGGTGGTTTACTGCTCCCCTATGTCAGATTCTTCTTTCTTCTCCTTCGGGACGATCCGTGTGCCGCAGCAACCGCCGCCGCTGCCACAGCCGCATCCGGAGGAGAAGAGGTTCTTTATCCGCGATCCGATTTTTACTCCGTCTTTTTTCTCGTTCTCGCCTGTCATGGTCACCACGTCCGCTCCGGCTCACCTGCCGGAGTGTTTCAATCTGGTTTGAACTACTGTTGGCGGTGCCGGCGTATGAAGGTTTCCATTTCAATAAAAATTGAACTTGTATGAGACAGTACGCAGGAGGAACCTGCAGGACGATGTAGTCTTCAGACCAAACGCGGACAGGAGCGCGGCATGGAAGGAGAGAAGGGCTGCGGGAGTTTTCCGTGCAGCCACAGGAAGATTCTCCGCTGGAAGGGTCTCACCTAAGCAGCATTGCCGCGATGAGGTAGACCCCGATCCCGATGAAGAGCACCCCCACAATGCGCCGGGTCCAGTACTCGAACATCTCCGCCGCCTTCATCGCGCTCCCCACCTTCGCGATCCCGGTCACCATGATCAGCGAGAACGCGATCACCGGCAGAGCGGTCGCGACGGCAAAGACCGCCGGGACGCCGAGCGGATCAGAGGTCCGGAGCGCCAGCGGGACGAGCATCGCAAAGAAGAGCACCGCCGAGAACGGGCAGAAGGTCAGTGCGAAGAGTACGCCGAGGAGAAAACTCCCTGCCAGCCCCTGATCGGCAACCCGCTCCTTGAATGCCGCGAATCGCCTGCTGCCGCCCGTCCAGGAGGGGAGCGGGACGAGATCGAGCATCACAACCCCGAGCCCGATCAGCAGCGGACCGACCAGCACCTCGCCCCAGGACTGGAGGAAGAGCGAGATCCCCTGGATGGAGAGGCCGAACGTGACGATCAGCGCCGCGATGCCGACGTAGACGGCCATCCTCCCGGCGCTGTAGAGCGCTCCGGCAAGGAGGGTCTGCCCCGGGCTGCCGATCCGGCGGGAGAGATACCCGATTGCAGCGATGTTCGTCGCGAGCGGGCAGGGCGAGAGGGCCATCATGAGTCCGATGAAGAACGCGGCGACGAGAGGGACGCTGCTCGTCCCCATCGTCTCCATGAACCCCATCAGGCTCATTGCGAGAAGTCCCCGGCGAGACGCATCCCGAGTAGCGTCTTGAGATACTGCATGAATCCGGGTTTGTCGTTGAGTTTGTACCAGACCCGGATATCCTCTTCTTTATAAAACCCGCCCAGGTCGTCGTAGGTGCCGATCCAGAGCGACGAACCGGTTGCGCCGTAGCGCTCGACGATCTCCTGCTGCTGTGGGTCGGCGATATCGATATGGTCGAAGATCAGCTTCCCGGAGCCGAGTTCTTCGGAGAAGTGCGTCTTTACGGTCTCCTCGGCGTAGTCACCGAGCACCACGCAGGAGTGGCACTGGTTCGGAGCGGTGAAATGGATGACCTCGACTTTAGTGACGGTGCCGTTGAGCGGCGAGACGGTGGCTGCGTCCGCTCCGCCGGATTCTGTCGTACACCCTGCAAAGAGGGCGGCAAAGGCCAGGAGAACCGACAGCGCAACTAACGGCAGGACCTTTCGTCCGGTTATGTTGCAAGCAAGCCCCCGGCGCATGCGTGGGACCTCAGAACTGCATGGTTGGTTCGTTTTCATCAAGGACACTCCCGTCGCTGGATTGACTGTTACAATTTGGTTTGAAATGGTTCTGTGTTCTTGTGCAGGCGGATATATATGCTTTCTCCAGTGATGCTTCATCACCGCATCCACCTGCCGGAAAAATCGGCGTTCCTCCACCGTGTATCGGGGCAGGATGCAGAAGCGGTCACTCCGGCTCGCCCCGTTTCTTTGCCCGGGTGATCTCCCTGCGGTAGAGATCCTCCCGCTCCCGCTCCTCAAGTTGCTCTTCGATGTACCGCAGGGTCTCGATGATGCGGGGTATCAGCACCCTGTCCATAGCGTTCACCTTCCGGCGTGTCCGCGTGCTGCTCCTCTCAAGTGCCCGGAGAGTACCCCCTTCACTGAGGGAGGGGTGTTAGGTGCAGCACGCGGCTGCAAGGAGGATGGAGGGAGCCGCAGCCAACCCCAGAACCCGGCTTCCCGGCGCGACATCACAGCCTCCGTGGCATGGTCCGCCGGTGCAGGTGCATCGCGGCGGCGGTAAAGACCAGGGTGAAGAGGGCAAGCATCACGATGTCGACCGCCACCGGGAAGTAGTGTGCGCCCGTGAACGAGTATCGCACCAGGTCCGTGAAGTAGGTGAGCGGCGAGCAGACGGCAAGGTACAGCCCCCATGCGGGCATCTGCTCCAGGGGAATGAAGATCCCGGAGATGAAGATGAGCGGGAACTTCAGGAGCGAGGAGAGCATCATGATGTTCGAAGGCACGTTCGTCGGGGGGACGGCAAGGAGCATCCCGATAGCCGAGAAGCAGACCGCCGCAAGGAAGACGGCAGAACCGAGCACGATGCCGTGCAGGAGCACAAGCCCGAGCCCAAGCCCGATGAGGAGCGTGACCGCCGTGACCCCGATGCCGAAGAGGATGGAGGCGATCATGTCCCCAAGGACGATCGCCTCGATGGTGATGGGGCAGGCTGCGAGGCGCTCGAGGGTCTTTGCCTGCCCTTCCCAGGGAAAGATTGCAGGAGATACGGCGGTCGAGGTGAAGAAGAGGGTCATCCCCATAAGCCCGGAGAGGAGGAACGCGAGCGGGAGCTGCCGGCCTCCCATGAAGAAGGCCAGGAAGAGGAAGACCGGCATGAAGATACCGAAGATGAGCACGGGGCCTTTGGAGTAATAGATCCGGATATCCTTCTTTGCTATCGCCCATGCCCGCCGCACCTGTTCGGACGTTCCTGCCGGGTTCATCTTCTCTCCTCTTCGCCCGTCAGTCGCAGGAAGACCTCGTCGAGCGACGGGGCAAGCGTGTTCAAGGTGAGGATCGCTATCCCCTCCTGCCGGCTGAATGATACAAGGGAGCGGATGGCCGTGTCCTGATTCTCTGCCGTAATCTGCCACTTATCCCCCGTTCGGGCAGCCCCGGTGATGCCCGCAAGCCCTGAAAGGAGATCTCCCCCGATCTCCCGGTCGAAGCTCACCTCGATCCGGTGGACACGGTCGATCGTGGTCTTCAGTCTCTCGGGCGCGTCGATCGCGACGATCCGGCCGCTCCTGATGATACCGACTCGATCGCAGAGCCGGTTCGCCTCCTCCATGTTGTGGGTGGTGAGGAAGATGGTTGTCCCGTCCGCATTCAGCGCCCGCAGCATGGAGAGGATCATCTGCGTGCTCTGCACATCCAGGCCGCTCGTCGGTTCGTCGAGGAAGAGGAGTTCGGGCTCGTGGAGGAGCGCCATGGCGAGGATGAGCCTCTGTTTCATGCCCTTCGAGTAGCCCTGCACCTTCTGGCCTCTCCTCACGGAGAGGCCGAGGGTTTCGAGAAGGTCGTGCGAGCGCCGTTCTGCCCGGGCACGATCGAGCCCGTAGAGGTCCCCCATCAGCATGAGGTTCTGCCATGCGGTCAGGTCGACGTAGGCGTTCGAGGTTTCGGGCACGACGCCGAACCGTTGTTTTACCCGGACCGGTTCCTTCAGGATATCATACCCGAATATCCTGGCGCTCCCGCCGCTCCTCGGGATGACGCCGGTGAGTATCCGCGTGGTAGTGGTCTTCCCCGCCCCGTTCGGGCCGAGGAAACCGAAGATCTCTCCTTCGCGGACCTCAAACGAGACGTGGTCCACGGCGGTGATGGTGCCGAAAACCTTCGTCAGGTCTTCAACCTCGATCAGGTTCGGCACGCCTGAGCGATCAGTACGGGTATCACCGGTCACAGTGGGCTCCTTTTTCGGACGACGTGCTCGACCTTCTCCGGGGTCTTCCCCCGACCGGCGTCACTCCCTGATCGCCTCCAGCACGGCGGCTGAAAGGCGCTCGATCTCATCGAACCGGGGTTTGGCCATCCCGTTCTTCTCGATGCCACAGTCAGTCGCGACAATATGCTGGTGCGGCTCGACCCCGAGCGCCCGCACCTTCTTCTTCCCGCAGCAGTCGGCGCACCCGTCCAGCACCAGAATACGGTCCGCGTGTCGGACCGCAACCTCCAGGGACGCCGTCGGCCGGATGGCCGCGATGCAGGCCTCGACCGCCCCGCAGGAGCAGTGGAGGAGCATCACCCCGGCCTGGACGGTCAGTTTCCCGGTGTTCGATATCCCCAAACAGGCGATGACGGTGACCGCCAATCAGTTCCCCCCGAACGTCGCGTCGATCCAACTCGTAATCTCGTCCCGGATACGCCGGACGCCGGCCATGATCTCCTCGTCGGTGCCGGTGAGGTTCGAGGGGTCCGGGAACTCCTGATGGATCTCCTCCTTCGCCCAGGGGAAGAGGGGGCAGAGCCCTCCCTCGCAGACGGCAACAAGGTAATCCATCTCCTGCTCGTCGAACTCACCAAGGTCTTTGATCCTGTGGCCGGAGATGTCGATCCCGATCTCGGCCATCGCCCGGACGGCGTAGGGGTTCAGGGTCCCCGGTTTGGTGCCGGCGGAGAAGGTCTCATAGCGGTCGCCATAGCGTGCGTTCATATACCCTTCCGCCATCTGCGACCGGGCGGAATTATGGGTGCAGACAAAGAGGACTTTCTCCCTCACGCTATCACTCCAGCCCGAGCGCCCTGAGCGCCGCCCGGGCGATCAGCTCTGGCGGGATCGAATCGTAACGCTCGCCGTTATACTCGATTGCCCGGCATTCTGCGCCGTCCTGCCCGGTGATGCAGGCGGAGGAGGTGCAGGGAGTGCTGGTGACCTCCATGCCCTCGACGAGGCTCTCGAGCCGCACGCCGTTGAAGAGGATGCTGTTTGACTCTGCGATCGCATCGCTCGGGAGGACGTTCTCGACAAACCTGACCGTGATACCCACATCCTCAAGGACCGCACGAATCTGGTCGACAACGTCCCTCACGGCCTTTCCGGTCTCGTCGCACCGCTCGCAGGTGTTCTCGATGTCTCTGCCGATATGCCGCCATTCAACGACGAGGGTGTCCGTCGACCCCCCGCAACCGCACCCACACCCGCATCCACCGGACCGCCTGTGCTCGTTCTCTTCCTCTGCTCTCCCTTTCCCCTCCCAGGTGGCGGAGACGACCGTCTCCACGTCTTCTTCGGATAGGTCGAGGCCCCTGCCTTTCTCGATCCCGAGGTCCGTGACCACGATCTCCTGGTCGGGCGCAACCCCGGCCCGCTCCGCGATCTGGCGGGCGCAGCCGACCGGGCAGCCGTCGATGACGATCACCTCGTCCGCTGCCTCGACCTTCTTCTTTATCGAGGGTGTAGAGACGGCGAGGGATGCCGTGCAGGCTATATTCCCGTATCCTTCCTTCGTCAACTGAACGGCAGCCTCGTTCGAGATCTGTCCGGCCTTCGATGCGCCGGCGCAGGCGAAGATGATCCGTTTCGTGCCGCCCTCCATCTCTATACCAGATTCACAGGCGCACCGGGGTATGTTCTGTTCCGTCATGGTTTACTTTTCTCCAAGCAGGATCTGTTTGATATCTTCAACGCAGGGGACGTGGCCGACGACTTTAGGCTCTCCGTCGACGTAGAGCGCCGGCGCCAGCATCACACCCCGGTCGATCATCTCATCGAGGCTCTCGATCTTGCGGACATCCGCATTGATCTTGAGTTCCCTGACAACGATCTCGACGTTCTTGTTCATCCGCCGGCACTTGACGCAGCCGGTCCCGAATACTTCAATCAGCACCATGGTCTTTCCTCTTCCGGGGAATGCAGGTCCCGGCATCTCGCACCCATCCGGCAGAGACGACCGCATCGACGTCCTGCGGGTCGATCCCGAGGTAGCCGGTCGACCGGAGGGGGAGCCCGGCAACGACGATGTACTGGTCGGGCTCAAGACCCAACCGATCGAGAATCGCCCGGGCGCAGCCGGTCTCGCAGCCGTCGATGACCACGACGTCGTCTGCAGCCAGCACCTGTTCGATCCCGGGCCTGCACCCGGCGGCGACGGCAGCGACGGCAACGAGGTCGCCGTAGCCTTCACGGGCGAGCCGCACCGCGCTCCGGCAGGCGAGTTGTCCGGTATACGATCCCCCGCAGCAGGCGACGATGACGCGCCGTTCGCGGGCCATGCTTATCACCCCTGCAGGATCTCCTTGATCTCCTTGACGTCTGCCACTCGGCCAGAGACCTTCAGTTCCCCGTCGACGGCGAGGGCGGGCGTCAGCATCACACCGCGGTCCATGATCTCGGTGATGTCGTCGACCTTGACGAGTTCTGCCTCGATGCCGAGGTCTTTGATTGCTGTCTCCACGTTCTTTGCGAGCCGCTTGCATTTCGCGCAACCGGTTCCGAGCACTTCTATCTTTACCATTGCTTCTTCACCTCGTTCTGGTACTCACGAAGGATCGCCGCCCGGTAGAGCAGTTCCGCCTCCCTCGGGATGTAGTTGTAGATCTTTACCTGTCTGATGAGTTCATCGCCGATAGCGATCTCGCCTGAGAGGTTAAGGGCGATTGTATCGGCCAGGATATCGTCGAGCATCACGAGCCCGACGACGACCCCTCCGACTTCGATCCGGCGAACACGCCGCAGCGCTTCGGCGGCGCAGCAGGGTTTCTCTCTCTTTTTATCGCTCTCCATACGCTTCCCCCTACACGAGCAGCATCCCGTTGCCGTAGACGAACCCGGCAATGGTCGCCGAGAGCACAACCAGCGTCACGTAGGCCGCCGTCTTCTTCGCTCCGATGATCCGGTAGATGACAAGGATAGAGGGCAGGCTGAGCGTCGGCCCGGCCAGCAGGAGGGCGAGCGCCGGGCCGGCGGCCATGATCCCGGACGAGTAGCCGAACGTCGTGCCGATGATCGGGACCTCAAGCAACGTCGGCATGTAGAGGATCATCCCCACGACGGCTGCGAGGAAGTTCGCACCGAGCGAGTTGTTGCCGAAGTAGGGCTGGAAGGTCTCAGGCGGGAGGAAGAACGCGATGATCCCGACAAGGAACGTTCCTGCGATCAGGATCGGAAAGATCTTCTTCGTGAGATCCCAGGTCTCAAGCCCCCAGTCGGTCACCTCGTCCCTGTCGAAGTAGTAGATGAGCAGGACGGCGATCGCAAGGGTCAGGATGTAGACGATCGAGAGCCGGATCACCCAGTCAAGCGGCGAGGCGCCAAAGACCAGCACCCCGACGAGGAGGGCGAAGAACGCGGGCGTGACCCAGCGCGGCTTCTCCGCCTCACACGCCCCGGCGACGCTCGGCGCCATCGCCTTCCGCTTCAGGGTCTCGACGTCGGTCGACCGGAAGAGCAGCGCCATGAGAAGCCCGATCACGATGGCGAGGGTGACGGCAGAGACCGCCCGAGCCACACCGAGGTCGAACCCGAGCACCCGGGCAGTGTAGATGATCGCGAGGATGTTGATCGCCGGACCGGCGTAGAGGAACGTAGTCGCCGGGCCGATGCCGCTCCCTTTCTTGAGGATACCGGCAAAGATCGGGAGGATGGTGCAGCTGCAGACCGCGAGGATCGTCCCCGAGACCGATGCTATCCCGTAGGAGACCGGTTTTGGGGTGTCCGGGCTGAAGTACTTCAGCACCGCCTCTTTCTTGACGAAGGCTGCGATGGCGCCGGCGATGAAGAACGCCGGGATCAGGCAGGTGAGAACGTGCGCCGAGAGGTAGTCGAGCACGGAGGCAAGCCCTGATGCGAGAGCGCTGATGAGTATGTCAATCACGAGTGTACCTCACTGGAGGTTGATCACTAATTCAAATAAATTTGAAACAGTATGGTGCAGGAGTGAGGATAAACGTTACGATGCCCTGCGCCCCCGCCCGACTCCGCTATCCCGATCCCGGGGACCATGATGGGCAGTCGTCTCTTCACCCCGTACGAGCAGGCGGGCTCCGCACCGGACAACCCCTTTCCCCGGGGGTGTCAGAGCCACAGTGGGAACGGGCGGCGGAGGACAGGACAGCGCAGATAAGGTATATGCCATCTCATTTCATACTAGTTTGAACCAGCGAGGTGATGGATCGGGTGGTAGAGAAGAACGAGTACCGGACAGAGACGCTCTCCCTCCCGCCGGAGGTCGAGGAGTCGCTCTGCCGGTGCGGGGGTATCACAGGGCTGACCGGGCGGTTGCCGGGGAACGAGGTTCTGGAAAGAGAGAGCGCCCTCCACCGCGCACTTGCCGACCCGATCCGACAAAAAATCCTCGCGATGCTCGCCGTCCAGCCGCTCTGCGTCTGTGTCATCAAGGCGGTGATCGGGATAGCGGACTCGAAGTTATCCTACCACCTCTCTATCCTGAAGAGAGCAGAACTGATCATCGGCGAGGCCCAGGGAAACTGGATCATCTACCGGCTGACCGCCGAAGGCGAGACGTGGGCACGGCGGACAGGGGAACCGGCCGGGGACCGGAATCCCGGGTTTTGCTGAGCCCTCCCGGTCGTGGCAAAAAACTACATGATGCCCCTGGGGCCACAGGCATACCGGATGAAAAGATCG
>JAGVUK010000060.1 GCA_019136335.1 Methanomicrobiales archaeon | reverse complement strand
ATCGTGTCTTCCGGTACAAGGCGGCCCTTCGAGAGGCCGAGCGCGAGGAGCGCCGGGTCGTTGTCGTAGGCGAGCGCCCGCACCCCGCCCGCCCGGAGTGCCGCGGTGCCGACGCCCGACCCGCAGCAGCAGTCGAGGCAGAGGGTCCCCGCACGGTTGCCCCAGACCTCCCCGATGAGGTCGCGGAGTTTCCCTTCCCGGTCGGGGCGCAGGTCCTCGAGGGCGGGGGCGACGGTCGCGAGGATCTCCATGCTGTAATACTCCCGGACCGCCGAGAGCCAGGCTGCCCGGCTCTCCTGGTAGATGTCGCCGCCGACGGCCTCAAAGCACTCGATGGCGGCGAGGGTCGGGTCCCGGAAGAGAAATGAGCTGGCCTGCCAGCCCCCGTCATCATGGAGGGCGAGCGCGAGCGGTTCCTCGTCCTCATCCACCAGGAGACGGGCCTCATCCGGAGCCGTCTGGAACACCGGGGCCGTATCTATTGTCAGTTCTGCAAACGACGGTTCAACCAACTGGCACCCGTCAACCTCAAGAATATCTGCAACCTTCATGTTTCTCGCCTCTCGATCTTCAGTCCCCCCGGCGCCCGGATGACCCCGTCCACGCGGGCATCCTCATGCAGGGTGAGGCCCCGGCAGGAGACGTTCCCAAGGATATGCACTCCCTGCTCGATGACGACGTCGCCATCGCTCTGGACATCGCCGTGGACGACCGATCCGCGGGCGATGTTCGCGCCTTCCCGTGCATGCAGGCTCCCAAAGACCGTCGTCTCTTCCCGGATCGCGATCGACGCCGCACGGATGTTCCCGTGCAACCGGCATCCCGACCCGACGGTCATCCTCTCCGGGACCGAGAAGGTCTGCATATTGAGGACGGCGCCGGTCGGGATCATCAGCGGCGTCTCTGTACGGGCCTCCTCGTCGCCGAAGAGTTTCTGGAGGACGGCGTCCAGGTCCTCCTGCTTCTCGATCCCGAGGACGGCCACGAGATACATCATGATGTAGATGATGACCGGCATCGGGTTGCGGATGGAGATCCAGCCTTTCGCCTCGAATCCGCGCTCGATCTGGACGTTATCCCCGATATCGAGGTCGCCCTTGACGACGAGCTTGCCCTGGATCTTCACCCCTTCGCCGAGGTAGGCGTCCTCTTCCACGATGACATCGCCGCCGACCTCGCACCAGTTGTCTATCCGGACGTCGCCGCCTGCAACGATGCTACCGTTGATCCTGCTGAATTCACAGACCACGACATCGTTCCCTGAGAGGCCGTAGTCGATCCGGCACCGGTCGCCGATGACGATGTCCTGCCCGGTCTTGAGCGTCCTCTCTTGGAGCTCGGTGTGGTCTGGGAGGGTGCAGCCCCTGATCCAGTCGTGGTCCCCTGTCGGTTCCATTTATCCGGTATGATCTTCATGCGCCATACTTATGACTCTTATTAATTAGATCGAGGACGATCGGCATGAGATCGCAGCCGCGGATGCGGTGGAGCCCCCCCTCCGCACACGAGACCTCGTCGAACCGGGCCGTCCGGTCCGTCCGGACCCCGGGACCCCTGATGACGACCGGCACCGGGTCGGCGCTGTGGTCCTTGATCGAGCAGGGGGTGCTGTGGTCGGCGCAGACGACGAGCAGGGTGTCCTCGAGATCGAGCAGCGGTTCGAGCGCCGCGTCGATCACCTCGATGAAGTCCCGTTTCTGGATGCCTTTTCCGTCGTGGCCGGCCTCGTCCGCCCCCTTGATGTTCAGCAGCACGAAGTCTTTCCGGTCGAGCTCCGCGAGCGCCGCCTTCACCTTGGCGTCAAGGTCGGAGTCGACTGACCCGGTCGTCCCCGGAACAGGGATATGTTCGAGCCCCACGACCTTCCCGATCCCGGAGATGAGGGTGGCCGCGGAGATGACGCTCCCTGATAACCCGTAACGCTCGGAGAACTGCGGAAACATGCCCATCTTTCCGGCGCCCCGGATCAGGAGGAGGTTTCCCGGCATGAGCCCCTCCTCCATCCGCCGGGCGTTCACCGGGTGGTCAAAGAGGATCTCCCGGGACTGGCGGATGAACTCGTTGCAGGCTTCTGCCGTCTTTGTGTCTGCCGGATCAGCGGTGCAGGGCCGGATGGTGAGCGGCCGTACCCCCTCTCTCTTTGGGTCGTTTGAGGAGACCTTATCGCCGAGGCCCTCTCCCGTGAGCGCGAGGGCCGCCCGGTGGCCGGCGCCCGACTCGAACCTGAACCCGAGACCGAGGGGCGAGAGGTCGACGCCGTCCCGGATCGCCTCCGCGAGCGGTGCGGTCCCGGAGATCCGCCCGGCCCGGCGGTCGGTGACGAGGCCGTCCGCGTCGACAGTGGCGAAGTTGCACCGA
>JAGVUK010000255.1 GCA_019136335.1 Methanomicrobiales archaeon | reverse complement strand
GAATCAGGCGGCCTACATCGCCGGGTGGCTCCGGCATATCCGCGACGGGTCGGCGGCCGACGTGATCCGGGCGGCCGCGGATGCGCAGCGGGCGGCGGACTTCCTCACCGGGGGGGGTGGGGAGGGTCCTTCTTTTTCGGGCGGTGCGGCCGGGCGAGCTTCAGAACGTCGCCCTGGTTCTTCGCGGCGTCCGGGACCGCGGACGCCGTCACTCGCTCGGCACGGCCTCGCAGCGTGACGGCTGTTTTCGCCCGCCGCTCGCATCGCGGCCGCAAGGGTCGCGTTCGCATTGAAGGTGGCGATCGAGACAGAGAGGTCCCGGACCGCTAATTTGCTCATGGTCTTCTGCCGTTCTTCCGATAGGAACGGAGTTCAGGCACCGCCGGGTTCAAGTGATGAGCGACGGCCGGGCTCGATGAAGGATAGTCCGCCTCCTTTGAGGCTGCCCCGACATCAGAGAGTCCTGCAGAGTAAATCCTGGAACAGGTTCCCTCCCACTCGGGCCCCGGCAGGCACTACTCCTCCCCGTCGTCGCCCGCTGCTTCGCCGAGATCCCGGTCGAGCCGCCCGAGAAGGTCGTGCAGTTCCCCGGCGATACCTTCGAGTTCCGCCGCCATCCCCCCGGAGACCTCGCCATACGCCCGCACGTGCTTTGGCCGCAGTTCTTCCGCCGCGATATCGATCGCGATGAGCGAACCCCTGATAGCGCGCGACGCCGGGACGGCCGGCCGGTCCCGGGCGATGCCCTGGTCGTCCAGGATGCGGACGAGCCGGGCACGGAGAGGGGCGATAAAATTCTCGATCGTCTCGCGCTGCACGGGCGTGAGATCGTCGGAGTAGCGCGGGAAGACGCTTCCCGACGTCGAAGCGTCCAGAACACCCTCGATATCGGTCAGGAGCCGGTCGATATACTCGCAGGTGCTCCGGATATACCGTGCCTGGTGTTCGTTCGGGGACGGCGTCCCCGGTTCGGTGCTCTCGTCCATTCTCGTCCCTCTGCTACGTGCTACAGTCTCCAGCGACCCTTATCCCCACCGGCGACGACTACCTGACGATGACAATCCAGGTCATGGGCATTCACGGCCTTCCGCTCATCCACGCCGGCGACGATTTTGCCGCACTCATCTGCGAACGGACCGCGTTCGAGGACGGCGACATCCTCTGCATCGCCTCGTCGGTCTCGGCGAAAGCGAACGGACAGACCCGTAACCTCACGGAGATCGAGCCGACCGAACGGGCGAGAGCCATCGCGGCAGCCGCCGGCGAGGATCCGCGGTTCATCCAGGTCATCCTCGACGCCTCCGTCGACGTGCTCCTCGAGAGCCCGTTCATCCTCGCGGCCGTTCCCTGCGGGCATATCGGTGTCCGGGCGGGCGTCGACCGGAGCAACGTGGAGGACGATACCGCCACGCTCCTGCCGCCCGACCCGATGGCCGCCGCCGCCGGGATCCGGGAGGATATCCGCAGGATCGCCGGCAGATCGGTCGCGGTCATCCTCACCGACACCTGCGGGCGGGCGTTCCGCCGGGGGCAGACCGGCCACGCCGTCGGCTGGAGCGGGGTGCCGGCGATCCGCGACTTCCGGGGCGATACCGACCTCTTCGGCCGCCCCCTCACCATCACCGAGGAGGCGGTCGTCGACGAGATCGCCGGGTTCGCGAACATCGTCATGGGGGAGAGCAACAACGGTGTCCCGGCCGTCGTCGTCCGTGGTCTTCCCGCCTGGCAGGGGCACGACCGGCTCTACTTCCGCCCCGAAGAGGACGTCATGCGGCAGGCGCTGCAAACGTCGCGGCAGAACCCGGAATCAGCCCCATAGGAGGTCGGTCGGGCAGTTCTCCCGGCATACCCCCTGCCACCGGCAGCACGGGCAGCAGAGGACCGTCTCGGTCCTGACTTTCTCCTTATCTCCAGAGACGGCGACCCGCTCGTAGCCGGTCAGTCCCGCCCCACAGCATGGACATGCAGCCATCTACTCTTCACTCCTGCTCAAGGCTCGATATGGCGGACGCAACCTCTGCCGACGCCTTCTGCAGCCGGGCGAGGTCGTCCGCCGTCTCGCTCGCGTGCTCTTTCCTCTTTGTGTATGCGGCGGTGATGGCACCTTCTGTAGCGTCGACCGCCTCCGCGAGATCCGCATCCAGTTCGCGGCCGAACTGCCGGAACGTCGCGTCGACGTTCTGGATCGTCGCCCACCGGAGATTCTCGGTGTTCCGGACCACCAGGTAGGAGATCTGCTTCTCCAACCGTGCCCGAATCCGCCTCTCCCGCATCGAGCGCGGCAGCGCCCGGTCGACGAGACCGTTCGTGACCGGGCTGAAGGTGCTCTCCCAGCCCTTCCGGGAGACCCAGTACGGCTCCTGCCGCATC
>JAGVUK010000077.1 GCA_019136335.1 Methanomicrobiales archaeon | reverse complement strand
GTCGAGATCTTCCCGTCGGCACTCATGGCGACGTTGACGAAGACAAACGGGCGCATATTCCAGGGTTATGCGGCGATCCACATATAGGCTCTCCTCGGAAGCAGTACAGGACACTGCGCGGCGCCTGCCCTCTCCCTCCCGGGACCGGGGAAATATTTGGGATGAGGTTCCCGGCAGGTGAAGGCATATATTTCTTTTTGGGAAAAATTATTTAACCCCCGATACAATATTCCGAACAGCATATATACCCTTCCCGGATAATTCTCTGTATCCCTTATGTCCGTAAACCGGCACCTATCGAGCCGTCTCCGGGAAGACCTCTTTAACGGGACGGATCTCGTCAAAATGATCGTGGTCGTGTCATTCTCAGCCGTATCGCTTATGCTGACGGCGGTCGCACCGGATCACGGCGCCTATTCCGTCTCTTCCCTGATCTACTGCATCCCGATACTCCTCGCCGCTCTCTGGTACCCCGGGCAGGGCCTCAGAGTGACCGCATTCCTCGTCGCCGGGTTCGCCCTCATCCGGACATACCTCTCAGTCCTCGGCTTTGCCGTAGACCCGGTGATGACGGGGCTGCACATGATGATCTTCTTCTGGGTCTTCGGGGTGACGACCCTCTTTTCGCAGGCCCCTCACCTCGCCATCTCCCGGTGCCGGCAGGTCGTCGAGAATACGCGCGACGCAAAGTTTCTCTGCGATCCAGAGACCCTCCGGCTGCTCTGCGCCAGCAGGCGGTGTGCCGATATCCTCGGGTACGCGCCCCACGAACTCATCGGGACCACGGCAGAGAAGTTCTGGCCGGATGAGGCGGACAGGGCCCGGTTCGCGGCGGAGATGGAGCGGGAAGGCTACATCGGCAATACCGAGACGACGTTTCGCACCAAAAACGGCGAGGACCGCGCGGTCCTCGTATCCTGTCGGGCGCTGACCGCCGAGAACCTCTTCGAGTGCACGGTCGTGGACACCGGCAGGCTCGGGGACGGGCGCGCCGCTCTCATCCGGACAAACGGGCGGCTGACGGAACTCATCCACCAGTCAAACGATATCTTCTTCATGCAGGATGCCGCGGGCCGCATCCTCCACTTCTCCTGGCTGCGCGCCGCCGAGCACGGGATCTCCCCCGAGACACTCGTCGGGCAGGGTGTGGATGCCCTTCTCCCCGCTGATCTCGCCGCGCAGCATATGGCACGGTTCAAGGAGGTGGTCGAGGATCGGAAGAACACGCGCTACGATCTCGACCTGGAACTGGCGGGAATCCGCCATGCCTTCTCCGTCACGATGGCCCCCTATTACGGGGCGGACGGCAGCCTCATCGGTGTCGCCGGGTCGGCGCGCGACATCACCGAGATACGACGGCAGAGACTTGCCGGCAGGCAGATGGCCCTGGAGGTCGACCAGTGGAAAGGGCTCGTCGCCGTCCTCTCCCACGAGCTGCGCACGCCGTTGCAGCCGCTCATCGGGTATCTCCAGATGATCACCGAAGATCCCGGGCACTACGGTCTTACCGGGGAGACGAAGGAGTCCCTTACGACCTGCTTCGAGTGCGCCCGGCAGGAGCAGGCGGTGGTGGAGAGGATGGTCGAGTTGAGCCTGCTTGCAGCGGACCACGTCGAACTCGTCATCCAGGACGTGTCCCTCCGCCGGCTCGCCGATTCCGTCATCTCCTCTGGCGGCTACGACCGGGAAGCGGAGTTCTGCAATGAAATACCGGAGGCTGCCCGTCTCTGGGGAGATCACGATCGGCTCTGCCAGGTGGTGGAGAGCCTGGTATCAAATGCAGTTAAGTATAATGAGCCGCCAAAAAAAATATGGATCCGCTATGCGGAATCAAATAGAAACCATTATATTATGGTGTGCGATAATGGCATCGGTATCGGTGCCGATACCATCAAGTCGATCTTTGGGCCGTTCTATACCGGGGGCACCGGACGACCGAACCGCAACGGGGGACAAATGGGCCTCGGGCTCTCGATCGCAAATAAGTATGTCGAACTGCATGGAGGGGAGATAACGGTGACAAGCGTGGTGGGCGAAGGAAGCACCTTCACCATCAGGATACCAAAGGAGGTGTAAACAGTGGGAAACAAGATCATGGTCGTCGATGATGACCTGCCGACACTGGAAGTAATGGAGCTGCTGCTCAAAAAGATCAACCGTGAACCGCTCCTGGTTCACAACGGATGGGATGCCCTGAGGATGCTCAAGAAGGAGAAACCTGCGCTCATCATCCTCGACGTGATGATGTCGCCCATCCGGGTGGCAGTTCCTGGAGGAACTGAAGCGGAACGAGGAGTACAGGGAGATCCCGGTCCTGCTCTTCACCGCAAAACATGTCTGGCCCGAGGAGTACTCCCGGTATTCGGGCGACATCGTCGGGGTCCTCGAGAAACCCATCTCGCTTGCCGAGTTGAAGGCGGCTCTTGAGAGAGCGCTCCCCCGGGACGCCGCTTCCCACACAGATAACGACGCTCACCCAAGATCGCAGGCCCGGAGCGGGTAGCCTCTTTTACCGGGCGAACGCCTGCCGCGAGCCGTTCCGGCAGAGGGACCCCGCCGTCCGGGTACGGGAGCGGTGAAACCGCGCCCGGCCTGCTCCATCAGGGCCGCTGCACCCCCACCGAAAGGCATTTTATTGGCCGGGGGTGTATTACCGGGCAGGAACTCTGATGATCGTTACGGACCTCCCCGGCAGCCCTTCCCTCAAGGAGTACCGGCAGATCGTGGGAGCGGAACAGTTCTCGGCCATCGAAGAACTCGCCGGGCGTCTTTCGGGCATCAGGATGCAGGAGATCAACTCGACCCGTTACGGGGGCGGCGTCGCAGAGATCCTGATCTCATACGTCCCGTTCCTTAACGCGCTCGGTCTTGAGGCGACCTGGAGCGTCATGGAGGCAGGACCCGCGTTCTTCGATGTCACCAAGACCCTCCACAACTTCCTCCAGGGCCGCGACGGGTTCTCGCCGCCGATGATCGAGACCTACTGGGAGGCCCAGCGGCAGAATGAAGGCCTGATCGAAGATGACGCCGACGTTGTTACCGTCCACGACCCCCAGCCGCTCGGTCTCATCGAGTTCCTGACGGCCCGGGAGCTTGAGCAGAAGAGGCTGCTCTGGCGGTGCCACGTCCAGCTCGAGACGATCCCCACCGGGACCGTAGGGAGTATAGGAAACATCATGCGGCGGCTGGTCGAGAAGTACCATGCA
>JAGVUK010000024.1 GCA_019136335.1 Methanomicrobiales archaeon | reverse complement strand
TGCCCGGACCCGGGCAAACGCCCGGGCGGTCAGGGTCGTCACGGGGACGTGGGAGCGGATCCTCTGGCAGGCCGCACCGGTCATGCGGGCGATCGGCCCGGAGTTCGGGAGAGAGGGGCCAAAGGTCAAAGCGCTGATCGAGGGGGCGGACGGCACCGCCCTGAAGGCCGCCATCGAGGGGGAGGGGAAGGCCGAACTCGACGGCTACGAGATCACTGCGCGCCACGTCACCTTCACGGAGGCCCTCCCCGCGGGTGTCTTTGCCGCGCCCATGAAGGACGCGACGGTCTACGTGGACGTCACCCTCACCCCGGCGCTTGAGGCCGAAGGGTATGCCCGCGAGGTGATCCGGCGGATCCAGGAGATGCGCCGCCAGCTCGACCTGAACGTCGACGACTACATCGTCGCCGGCGTCCATGTCGCCGACGGGCGAATCGTCGCGCTCATCGGGGAGGAGGAGTGGAAGGACGAGATCGCCGGCGAGGTGCGGGCGGCAGCCCTCACCATCCGCCACACCGACGGGGAGAGAGCGGCCGAACCCTTTGCACTCGAGAAGGACTGGGACGTGGAAGGCGTGCAGATGCAGATCGGCATCTCACGCGCCGGTGAGTGACCGGATCAGGGCCGCCCCCTCGACCGTTGAGAAGAGGGGCGTCTCATCCGGTTCGCGGATGCAGGTCCTCGCCGCCTCGACGCGCTCCCCCGTCAGGGGGTTATACCCCTCTTTTATGCACTCCTCCCGGTAGAGGAGCGTCCCCCGCCGCTGCCAGGCCGGCGTAGCCGCCAGGTTGACGCCGCGCTCGAACATGATCTCGTGCATCGCTTCCGACCGCATCCCCCGGAGAGCGGCGGCGACCTCGCGGGAGGTCATCCCCTCATCGACGAGCGCACTCTGGCAGTAGGCGTTGATGTGGTTGCGCCACGCCTCGTTCTGCCGGGAGATGAGGTACTCGACCGCAAACTCCCCTGCCGCGGGTATGACCCGGGCGTCGAACGCAAGGGGCTCGCGGCACCCAAGCTCGATCGTCAGCGCGCTTGCTGCAGATGCGGCGGCCACGGAGTCGATCTTCTCCACCCGCCCGGAGAAGGGGAGTGTCGAGAAGTAGAGGCTGATCTCATCGGAGAAGGTATAGGCAAAGAGAGGCGTAAATCCGCTTCCTGTGAGGAGGTAACGGCAGACCGACCGCATGGCCGCATGAAATTGGGGGTCAAACGGCCTTGTAAGCTCGAGCACACGGGCAAGGCGATGAAAGGCCCGGCCGTCGAGCCTGACAAAAATAGGGGGGAAGATGGCGAGGTGTGAGAAGATCTCGCGATCGCTGATATCCATGATTGCCTGGCAGGACGGAACCCGGATAGGCCGGATCCCGCGGTTATTCCTCTTTTGCCGGCGACCGGAAGATCCCCGGGATATCGCGAACGATGATGATATCCCCGATGCTCTTTATGATGCGGAAGGGGATCCGCAGCCCCGGTCCCTTCGTAACCTCCTTGATCACAGGGTTGAGTTTCCCGACCGCAAGAGAGTCGATCTTTTTTTGGTCCACATCGACCACAACATCATCAACATTCCCAACAAAGATGGCCTTTTCAGTATAGACGGGGAGTTCGAACAGGTTGGTGATCTCTGTTTTCATCGGCATCCTCTGAAGGTATACTACTATAAATGATAAAAAGATACTCATTTCCTATGAATGCGTCGCTGCAGATCGGAAACCTCGCCGGGATTCCGGTCAAACTGCACTGGAGTTTCCTCCTTGTGATCCCGCTTTTTGCCTGGATCATCGGGAGCCAGATCCGGCTCACGACCGAGTTGATCGCGGCCCTCTTTGGTGTTCCGATCGACGTGACGCTGATTGCGGCCGGGCTCAACCCCTACATACTCGGGAGCATCGTCGCTCTCGGCCTCTTCGTCGGCGTCTTCATCCACGAGATGGCTCACTCGCTCATCGCGAAGGCAAAAGGCATCAAGATCCACAGCATCACGCTCCTCATCCTCGGCGGCGTCTCGCAGATGGAGGAGACGATGCCGGACCCGAGGATTGAACTCCCCATGGCGCTCGCGGGCCCGATGACGAGCCTCGCACTCGGCCTCATCAGCGCCGCCCTGGTCTATATCTTCGACGCCGTGGTTCCTGACCCGGCGGTCGCCGGGGTCCTGGTCTTCACCTTCGGCTACCTGGGCCTCTTAAACATCCTCCTCTTCGGGTTCAATCTCCTCCCGGCGTTCCCGATGGACGGAGGGCGCGTTCTCCGGGCGTGGCTTGCCCGGAGGATGCCGCTCTCCCGGGCGACCCGGATCGCCGCCGACGTCGGGAAGGGGTTTGCCGTCGTCTTCGGGATCGTCGGGCTCCTCTTCCTCAACCCCATCCTGATCATC
>JAGVUK010000237.1 GCA_019136335.1 Methanomicrobiales archaeon | reverse complement strand
CGACTTCAGCACCTCCTGCAGGTCGTCCGAGAGCGAGGTGTCGTCAAAGAGGATCACCGTCCCCGGCCGGAGGTCGTCGGCGTAGTAGAGCGCCTTGTTCGAGACGGTGCCGGTCATCCTGTGGGTCTCCGGGATGAGGTTGAGCATCGTGGTGCAGGCGTGGCTCTTCCCCTTTCCGGAGTTGCCGGAGATCGAGACGTGCAGCCCCTTCGTGTTCGCGACCGACTGCGAGGCGACGGACATGATCAGGCACTCTGCGACGGTCCGGTCGCCGACGTGGGCTTTGTTGAAGGTGTCAAGGAGGAAGGCAAGCGGGTCGCCGCTCTTGAGGATCTCGACGGCACGCGCCTGGTGCTCGTCCTCGATGAGAGCAGGAGGAGGGGGCGGTATCTCCTCGGCCTTCTTCGCCGGGGTCCTGGTCCGCTTCGGCTCGTACATCTCCCTGAGTTCCGGCCACCGCTGGGCACCCCCGCCGCAACTCTGGTGATGGCAGCCGGCGAAGATGGCGCCGTTCGCAAACTGGATCGCAAACGCCCCGTCCCTGTGGGCCGGGGAGAACGGGCACTCGTCGAGGACGTAGAGGGTCCCGCCCTGGTAAGGCCTGGTGCTCCGGACCGCGATGCCGTGCCCCGCGAGCCAGGAGGCGAGGTCGATGCCGGGACCGTTGCCGTTTGTTTTCTTCCGCTCAGGGGGCTCCTCCCGCGGGAGGAGTGCCGCGAGGTGCTCCAGATACTCCCGGGGCACCATGCGGATGTCGTCCGGCACGGCGAGCAGCCTCGCCCGCCGGTGCGGCCGCTCCGGCGTGTTGTCGCCCTTCCGCGATGTGGTGCCGTAGAGTTTCCAGATCCGGGCGGCGTTGTGGTTCGCGGTATCAACGGTGACGGCCTCGTTCGAGAAGAGGGCGTCAAGGGTGGCGAGTGCTCCCTTCACGAGCGCCGTTGCGGCATCGTCGTTTTCGAGGTCGATCCTGTACAACAGGTGTGCCCCGTTCCCGGAGTCAGCCCGGACGGGCGCAGGGAACCCCTGCTCGGCGAGGTAGGTTGCGATCCGCTCCGCAGCGGCGAGCGCCGCGTCGTGCTCCTCATCCGTCGACGAGACGCCGCTTGGCCGGACCGGGTCGATATCGACCGGGAACCAGCGCCGGCGAAGGATGTCAGCGTCGGCGGTCGTCGCGTCTTTGCGGGAGAGCCGCATCTTGATCCGGTTCGCCCGCCGGGCGAGGAGGGCCGGGTTGACGTCGTTTAAGGTGACGTAGATCCCGGCAACCGAGGGGTCGGCGTCGAGGGCCTCGACGGCCCGGGCGAGCGCTTCGTGGTCGTCGAAGTAGCCGGAGTGGGTGATGCCGTCGGCGAGCGCCCGGACCTCGACCACGCTGCCGTCGGGGGCGAGCGTGGTGATCGCCCTCAGAAGAACGTCTTTCACCCCGTCACCTCCGGCAGAAGGGGGAAAAGCGGGGCAGAGATAGCCTCTCCGCGGGCGACGCGCTGGAAACTGATGAGCGGGACGATGTAGGAACCGACGCGGGTGTGAAGCATCACCGCCTTGCCCGAAGAGTTCATCGCCGCGTGCCCTTCGATGGCGACTTCGCTGACCAAGATGCCGTCGGAGGTCATCCGTGAACGATCCTCGACAATTGGGATTACCCGCCCGTAGAAGAGCAGGCTCTTGAGGTCCTCGGCCTCGATACGGTAGCGCTCGGCATCAACAGAGATGTGGAGCGTTCCACCGGCGCCGTGGGTGAGGGTCCCGGGTTCAGTCATGACTGGCTGCCTCCTGCCCTGCCTGGATGACAGTGACAATGTAATAGTGACAGCCGGTCCGAACAATGTGGATCTCTCGCAACGTCCGGCCGCATCGGCTGATTTCAGTGGCCACGACCTGCTGTATCAAGTAGAGTGGGACGACCCCCGCCCTTCGCTCCTTGGCAGCTGACCTTATCACTTCAGACGAAGAAGAGTTGTTGGCAGTCCCGTGTGAATCGATGTTGGCGCACGTTTCATCATCTGGGCTGCCGTCTATACGTTCTCTGCCTTGCATTTTGTTCCCTCGCGGTGTGACGTTATCAATCTGGCTTTACCTTCGGCAATCCATTCCTCCCAGACAAGTTTTGCTATAGGGTCTGGGATGTGGTCGAGTACTTCTTGCAGGATTTCTCGCATGCTGTTCTCTCCTGTGTGCGGATCGAAGCGATCGTTGCTGGTAAGAACTGCTGATACAGTTGTTCCGGCGATTGGCCTCCAGCAGGCTCCCGCACGGGAAAAAGGTCGGTAAAGGGGGATATAAACGATGACCGCGCTTGGTGAAAGGGATCTAAGTCAACGAGGTACTTATCTATTGGGTACCTTGTTGAATTGAGACGTCATCCCGAAACGCCTCTTCTAGGGAGGGGATCCTTC
>JAGVUK010000269.1 GCA_019136335.1 Methanomicrobiales archaeon | reverse complement strand
CGTGATCGACATGACCCACGAGCCCAATATTGACACCGGGAATGAATGCATCTCGCAAAAGTTTTCGAACCTCCTTATCCAATATAGAGTGACACTACTTATACATAATCGGTGGGGATCATCTCTTTGGCCCCGGGTCGCATTCTTATCGCGCACCCGGGCGGCCTCCCGTTTGCTGCCGCCCCAGGAGCATACGAAGTGTGAATAATGCACCCTGATGTTAGCGAAAATTTATACCCTATGAATAGAGATATGAGAACTGGTTACAGTATGTCAGGTGATACCGAACTTTCACGTATCGGGATCTCTCTACCCAAGAATCTTCTTGATAAATTCGACGAGATCCTGAGCCTCCGGGGGTATTCCTCCCGTTCAGAAGGGATACGGGACTCAATACGGAGTTATATCACTCATTACCAGTGGATCTCCGATGTGAAAGGAGAGCGCCAGGGCGTCATCACCATGGTCTACGACCATGACCAGCGGGGGCTGCTCCAGACGCTCACCGAGATCCAGCACCAGTATGCCCATATCATCCAGGCATCCCTTCACTCGCACGTGACCCACAACAAGTGCCTTGAGGTCATCCTGATCCGCGGGGATGGGACGGTGCTGAAGGATATTACAGAACGATTGATGGCGCAGAAGGGCGTCGAGGCGGTGAAACTCACCACCATACCGATCGAGGGTTAATCTCAACCGGGGACCAACTGCCCCGGTTGAAACCGGGGGGTCCCGCGCTACGATCCGATGAAAAAGGTAGCGGAGGATGGTTCATCCGCCGCCTTCACAGCTCTGGTCGGTCCCTTTCTCCCACACTTTTTCCAGCTGCTCTTTGAGTTCCTTATGCTCTTTGAGGTATTCCTCCAGGGAGCGCTCCTCTCTCTCCACCTGTCCGGTCGTGCGATCGGCGCCGACCAGCTCGTCCACCCGGTAGTAGAGTCCGGTGCTGTCGAGTTCGGCATACTGCCGACCGTCGATCTCCTCGACCCGGAGGACCTTTCCGGTCGTGCCGGTGCGGGGGTACCGGACGACTGCCCCCACTGCTACGTCATCCGTGCTCATACGTGGGTAGGGTACATCTGTCATACTATTAAGGTATCACCTCCAAGGTATCTTGAATGGCAATCACGATTCGTCCGGTAGAGAAAGAGTACTTTGACGGAACGCACCGTTCCCGGTCTCCCGAGGGGACCTGTGCCGCCGTGGAGCCGTTGATGGCAGAGATCGGTGTTACGGAGATCGTCGATGTGACCCCTCTTGACCGCCTCGGGATCCCGGTCTTTGCGGCAGTCCGGCCGGGAGCGGCCCGAGGAGCGGTCCGCGTCCACGCGGGGAAGGGGAAGGAGCCCGTCCACGCCCGGGTCTCGGCGATGATGGAGGCGCTCGAGCGGTACTGCGCCGAGTACCGGGGTGACCGGATGGAGTATGCGACCTACGAGGAGATCGGTCCCGGGCGGGCGGTGCACCCCGAGGACCTGTTCCTCCCGCGCAAACTCGAGCAGGGGGAGAAGGTCCACTGGACGCCGACGTGGGATATCCTGAACGACGAGGAGGTCTATGTCCCGAGCAACGCCGTCTTCCATCCCTACGATTCGCTCGGAATGACTGTACCGCTCTTCCGGAGTGACTCGAACGGGCTTGCATCGGGAAACGTCATGGAGGAGGCGATCCTGCACGCCCTCTTTGAGGTGATCGAGCGGGACGCGCTCAGCCTCGCCGACCAGAAGCGCGATCTCGGCCGCCGCCTCGTCATCGGGGGCGACTGCGCTGCCCGGCAGGTCCTCGACCGGTTCGAGGAGAACGGTATAGGGATCCACCTCTGGCTGCTCGACGGGAGGACCGGCATCCCCACCGTCGCGGCCGCCGCGGACGATACCGTCACGAAAGACCCGGCGATGATCGTCATCGGGTCGGGGACGCACGCATGCCCGGAGATCGCGGTGCTCCGCGCCCTAACCGAGGTTGCCCAGAGCCGCGGGAGTTACCTCCAGGGCGGCCGCACCGATCCCCGGCGGGAGATGGTCCTCCGGAAGGCGGGGTACGAGCGGCTGAAGCGGATCAACCGGATGTGGTTTGCCGCCGCAGAGACCGTCGATATCGGGGATGTCCCCGACGTGAGCACCCGCCGGTTCGATCTCGACATCGAGCGGGTGCTTCGAGAGGTCAGCCCCTATACGGACCGGGTCTGCGTCTGCGACCTCTCAAGAACCCCGGTGCCGGTGGTGCGGGTCGTCGTTCCCGGGTTCGAGGTCTCCTACATGGACCCCGACCGGAAACGCTCCGCGCAGGAGTGACAGGCTCTCCGGCGGGGAAAAGCCCGGAAAATGCCGCGGGATGTACCCCCGGAGGCAGGCTACTCATACGCTGCTCTCCGGCACCCCTCCACCCCGCCTGCGGCACTCC
>JAGVUK010000064.1 GCA_019136335.1 Methanomicrobiales archaeon | reverse complement strand
CTGCCCCCGAAAAGGAAAGTGCCGCTGACAGTACAGGTCGTCACCAGAAGAAAAGGGCGGATAACAAACTATGACCTCACCGAGATCGACCTGTAGCCCAAAAAGTTGTATGGAGGGCGAGTATCCGTGGTACACTCTTGTGCCCGCGGTAGAGCCTCTCGCTCAGGGCGATATTCTTCATTCCGTTCCCTTTATGTTTCCAGCTGGTGAGTCGTGCGGTGACTCCTGGGTCAATTGCGAAGAGTACGATGTCATTGTCATGTCCCAGTCATGTGACCTTATTGAGCAGAAGGTCGACTCTGTCATTCTCTCTTCGCTATTCTCCCTGGACGAACATATAACGGAGATTGCCCGCTCTGATTCGAAGAAAGCGATCGTCAAGACGAAAAATAAACTCAGGAGGGGCGAGATAATCGCGTATCACCTTTTAAACCGATGTACTATTCCCGGACACGAATCTGGTTATATGTTCGTCGATCTGAAAAACCCGCGCAGCCTCCCCCTTGAGGTCGTGCAACACCTTGCCGCCGGGCTCCCATATCGGGTCAGGCTCTGCCCCCCCTACCGCGAGCAGCTTTCGCAGGCCTTTGCCCGGGTGTTCATGCGGGTCGGGCTCCCGAGCACTATCCCGGAATTCACCGGATAGGCACCATCCCCTTCGCTGAAGATCCTGCCTCATCGCCCCGACATAAAAGCGTATGGGTGGCGGGAGCCTGATCTCCACGTTCGTCTCAGACCGCCAGGAACTCCCCGGGGGCGAGAGTGGTTGCGAGCATCACCGTATTGATGTCGCGGTTCCCGGTCCAGGCGCCGGTCTCCCGGTTCCTGTCGTCCACCCAGAACCCTATGATCGCGTCTGCGAGCGGCACATACTCTGCGAGGGCCTCCGCCCGCCGTTCCAGCGCTCCTCGCCCAAAAATGTCCGGGTTCTCCCGGACCCGCCCGGCGAGCCCCGGGACACCCGCAAGGCCGAGTTCCCGGAAGGCGAGGCGGTACTCTGCGGGATAGCGGAGGCTGCCGGCCCTCGCAAAAGCGGCGAGACCCGCGAGGGCTGCGTCGAGGACGGAGCGGAGCAGGTCGAGGTGAGCAGATCCGCCCCGGTCCATCAACTGTGCTATCCTTCCAGCGTCAAAGAGGAGGCCGCCGATGCCGAGCGGGTCGTCAGTGGCCCGGTTCCCGTCCCGGCAGATGCCAGCCATATCGGCGATCTCGGGCGAGAGGTCGAGGTGCGGCGACCCCCCGCCTGCCGCCTGGAGTTCGCTGTAGGTGACGAACCCATCGAGCGGGTCGTGCTGGCCCATGGCCGGGACGAGCGGCCGGGAGAGGTCGATACTCATCTTCCAGCACATCCTCTTGCTGCCGCCGGAAGGGGGGAGATAGGTGAACGCGGCGTGGGCCGCCCGCGCAAGTTCCACCGCCCATCCGAGGTAAACCGGGTCTTTGGTCGCCCGGCTCACCCGGATGAGCGCATGCATCCACTTCGTCAGGTAGTGATAGGTCGTCGTCGCGGTGCCGGCCGAGAGTACGGTGCACCTGGTCGACGAGGCGGAGGGCGATGTCACGGTAGATCTCGTCGTCTGTCCGGCGATGGAGTTCGAGGTAGTTGCAGACGGCGTAGGCGTCCGTCCAGAGGTAGCGCCGCGGGTGAGGGGCGGAGGGATCGAGCCCGGTCCGGCCGGCGAACGCCGCCATGAGGTCCCGGACGGTTGCAGTGGTTGCGTTCTCTGTCATGGCTCCCGTCCGGGCATACTCCCCGCCACCCGGCATAAGATTTTCCCGGGAGCTCATGGGGGACAGGATACCGGCATCTTCCCGCTCAGTAACCCGTCACGTAGTAGTAGCCGCCCTCTTCCACCACGTGCACCGGGACAGAAAAGAGCCCGCCGATGGCCTCATCGGTCAGGACGTCCGCCTTCGGGCCGTCCTCCTGGATGGCGCCGTCCCGCATGAGGATGACCCGGGATATCTCCGGTATGATGTCGTGGAGGTTGTGGGTCACCAGGATGATCCCGGTCCCCGACCGTGCAATCTTCCGGAGAGTCTTTCGGAAGATGTGGAGCGCGTGCAGATCGAGGCTGTTCGTGGGCTCGTCGAGGAGGAGGGTGCCCGGGTCGTGGACAAGCGCCCGCCCGATCAGGAGCCTCCGCGCCTCGCCTGAGGAGATCTCCGTCATCGGGCGGTCCGCGAGATGGGCGACACCGAGAAATTCGAGGATCTCGTCCGTCTTCTGCTCCATCCCGGGTGTCACCTCGTGGGAGAGGAAGAGCCCGACGCTCGAGAAGAACCCCGAGAGGACGACCTCGCGGCCCGATATGCCCCGGGTGAAGGTGTGCTGGAGGTCGCCGGAGACGATGCCGATGTGGGACCGGAGGCCAAAGGCGTCCCACCGGTCCCGTCCCCGGAACCGGAACGTAACGTCCGGGCCCCGGTACGAAGGGTAGTACTCCCGGGTGATCGTCCGGATGAGCGACGATTTCCCGGCCCCGTTCGGGCCGAGGAGAGCGATATTCTCTCCCTCGCGGATCGTGAGCGATACCGAGTCGAGGAGCCTGTGGCCGTCCCGGACGACGCTGACGTTTTTGAACTCGACGAGCGGCGGTGACTGTTGAGCGCCGGTGGTGCTATTGGTCATGCCGGCTGCTCCGTCGGGTGGGGTCTACGATACTGGGGCTTCATTGAATCTCGCTACTTTGTACGTTGGATTGTTCTCGTAAAGGTATATGCTCCGTCATCGCGGGGAGCCGAACAGCGCGGCAAACCTCTCCGGGTCGCCCGTGTAGACGTGGAGGAACCCGGCGGGCTCGAGCGTTATCCTGACGTGGCCGGGATACCGCAGACTGACTAAGGAACGACAGAGCAACTCCAGCATGAACACCGCAAAGCCAACCTCAAAGAAGGCGCGAACGAAGAAGTCGGGATCGACGGCCAGGGCGCCCGGATATCGCATCCACCCAACCCACACCCTGAAGAAGTATACCCCCGCGGCCAGGAGAACCAGGAGGAACGCAAACGCACCACGAAGGATGGGAGGATACATCCTCTTCACCTCAACCGACCGGATCGTATCCTTTCCGAAGACGAGCGGCCGGATACGCGATCTCCTGACGATGACGGAATCCCCGGATGACTCAATCTCAGCCCGTTTCATATCGAGATAGAGGTGCATCGCGGCATACGCCATAAAGAAGAGACCCATGAGGATAAGGAACACGGAGCGCAGGGAGGGGATCAGGAGACCTGCCACGAAGAGTCCGCCGAAGACGAGGATCGAGACCGGTAAGAAACGGGGACTGACGTAATCCACAAATACGCCCTCCACCACCTCCCGGTTGCCGGCCGCCGCCGCCCCGAGCCCGACCTCGCCGGCCGGCTCGGCGTACCGCCGGCGGACGGTGCCGGCCGCTACCGCCTTCGGGCACCAGCCCATCCACCGGCGTATCGTCTCGGAGAACTTCATCATCATGCGGATGCCTCCCCACCGAAGTTAGCGCGGTAGATCTCTCTCCGGTGGAAGAGGTAGATTGCCATGATGATGATCCCGCCCACAAGCGTCGCCGCCCCCCAGGTCAGCGGTTGCCAGGTGACGATATCCCCAAGCAGCGTCTCCTTCTCGAATTTGTCCCCGGCACGGATACTCTGTGCGTCGTAAAACATGGCAACGGCGGAGAGGACGAGGATGATCGGGAGGAACTCCCGCTGGTGCACGACCGGGAGGTCCGGGGCGGGGGTCGCTCCCGGGCCCCGCCCCTTCCACGCGCTCTCGTAGTCTGCTTCCGCGCTCGCGCGCTGGATCGGTCTGATGACGTCCACGTTCGGGCACCACCCGAGTTTCTTCCTGATATACTCAAGAAATACCGTCATTTGACTGCCTCCAGTACCCGGGCCATTCGTTCGGGGTCATCGGTGTAGATCACAGCGACCCTCTTCTCCGTGATCGTTATCGTCAGGGCTCGCGGGTAACGGGTCCGCAGGTAGGTGCGGTAGAAGATCACCGGGAAAAAGACCGCGGCGGCAACGCCGAAGAGAAACCGCATGGAGGTTGGATTCTCAAATCCGACGTACACGCTACCGACCGCCGATACGAGAAGCACCGCCAGCGCTACCACAAGGAGCCGGGAGGAGACAGGGAGTTTGTTCTCCTTCACTTCCGCCTTCACGACGGCATCCTTCGGGATGACGATCGACGGGAAGAGCGGCCGCCTGATGGTGACGGCGTCACGGGTGATCTCGATGCAGGCTCTTCGTACAGCCCCGTACAACTCCAGAGCGGAGTAACCCAGCATGATAGCCAGCAGAAGGAGGCCCCCTGCCGGAGCCATGGCGAAGAGGCATCCGATGAAACAGGCGCCGGCAACCAGCAGCAGGAAGAGCCTTCCCGGAGTGCCGATCGGGCCGTAGTCCACCAGTGCACCCTCCACCACCTCCCGGCTCCCCTCTCCCGCCGTCCCGACCTTGCCATCCGGCGCGGCATATCGCCTGCCGGCCCCGGCCATTGCCGCATTCGGGCACCAGCCCATCAGCCTTCGTATCGCCCCGGAGAACTTTATCGCCATACGTGTTCACCCTCCGTTGCCGTATCCAGGGTATACATCGATCCCTTCTCCGCGATCAGGGTTGTACGATATCGTCGCTCCCAGAGGAGCGTAATGCCGTACGTAACCCAGCCGATGAGGCTCAAGCCCAGCGTGAACCCGAGGATATGGCCGAACATGCCGTTCCGAACAAAAAGCACCATAATGGCGGCGGAGAGAATGAGGGCCACCGGCCAGCTCAGGTCCCTTGCTATGCGCAGTCTCCGGCTCATGTTGGCCCTGATGAACTCGCCGGCGGCAACCCGTGCATACTGCTTCCGGTAACCGAGCAGGAAGCCGA
>JAGVUK010000216.1 GCA_019136335.1 Methanomicrobiales archaeon | reverse complement strand
CATGATCCAGGGGGAAGATCCGGTCAACATGAGGTTTTACAGCACCGGACTCGACAACCGTGCCCAATCTCCGTATGATATCCGGTTCGGGCTCTCCGTTATACCCGTCGATCCTGACGTCCGGCCGGGGCACCGGCTCCGGACATATGCCGTTCGGGAAGGCGGCCCTTCCGCCGCTGCGGACGCAGGAGATGACCCGCTCGGCAGCCTCACCACCTGCAGTAAGCAGCGCGGCGTCGAGATCGTTGAGGCCGCACGAACGCGCCGCGGATGGGATATCATCCCTTCGGCCGTCTATAACGCAATCGATACCGAGCCCCTTCACCATGGCTACACCGTCTTTGCCGGATGCGACCGCGAAGACCCGCGCCCCCATCGCCTTTGCAAACTGCACCGCCACGTGCCCGATGCCCCCGCTTGCTCCGAAGATAGCCACCGAATCGTCCTGTCTGATATCCAGTACGTCGACGAGCCCGCGCAGTGCCGTGATACCGGCACCTGAGAGTACGCTTGCCTCCTCCGTCGTCAGGCTTGCCGGAACAAACGAGACGCAGTCGGCATCAACCGCAACGAACTCCGCGTAGAAGCCGCCCTTCGGGTTCAGGAACCCCGGAGCGTAAACGCGGTCCCCAATCCTGAAGCGGGACACCTTCTCACCGACATCTGCAATTGTACCGGCGCCCTCCGCTCCCAGCACGTACGGGAACCGGGCCTCGATCCCGAGCATCCGGGCATACCCTCCCTCGCGCTCAAACGGGTCCCACGCGCCGACACCGGCATACTCCACCCGGATCAAGACCTGTCCGGGGGCGATTTCAGGTACGGGGATCTCCTGCACGACAAGTTCGTCGGCACCACCGAACCTGTTTATCACAGCAGCATGCATGTTTGCCGGGTCTGTCTCATCTTCGCTCTCCCTATGAGTTTAGAATGCTCCCGCAAGATAAACTCCCACGGTACGGAGCAGGCGGTCTGCTGCCGTCGCCCCGTCATCGTAAATACCAGCGCCGTCCAATCATGCGTATGGAGCGAAAGACCCCCGCTTCCGAACTCCGGGACCGCATGGAGCGGTTCAGGCTCCGCATGGACACGGAAAACCCATCATGGGAGTTTGCCGCAATCTTTGGCAGGGTGAACCAGTTCTACCTCACGGGGACAATGCAGGACGGCGTTCTCCTGGTCCCCCGCACCGATGAAGCCGTGTTCTGGGTGCGCCGGAGTTACGAGCGGGCACAGGACGAGTCGCTCTTCCCCGATATCCGGCCGATGAAGACCTTCCGCGATGCGGCAGCCGGGATGGGTGCATGCCCGGGAACGGTCCACGTCGAGACGGAGATCGTGCCCTTCGCGCAGCTCGAGCGCTTCCGGAAGTACTTCCCCTGCACGGAGATACGAGCGCTCGATACTCAGGCGGCGAAGGTCCGGGCGAAAAAGAGCGTCTTTGAACTCGCGATCATGGAGCGGGCAGGGAGGATTCACCGGCACGTGCTCGAGGACCGCGTCCCCGCGATGCTCCGGGAGGGGATGAGCGAGGCGGAACTCGGGGGCGAGGTCTTCTGCCTCATGGTCCGGGAGGGGCATCACGGCATCACCCGGTTCGGGAGGTTCGGGACGGAGATGGTCCTCGGTCAGCTCGGCTTTGGAGAGAACTCTCTCTACCCGACCTGTTTCGACGGGCCGGGCGGGTGCCGCGGGGCGGCCCCCGGCGCACCGGTCCTCGGCAGCCACGACCGGAGGCTCAGGGCGGGGGACCTGGTCTTCGTCGACTGCGCGTGCGGGGTGCAGGGGTACCATACCGATAAGACGGTGACCTACGTGTATAAGGGGTCGCTCCCGGATGAGGCGATAGAGGCCCATCACCGGTGCGTGGAGGTCCAGGACGAGATTGCCACGCTGCTGCGGCCGGGGACTGCACCCTCAGAGATCTACGAGACGGTGATCGACGGCCTCGATCCTGCGTTCCTCGATAACTTCATGGGGTTCGGCGACCGGCGGGCGCAGTTCCTGGGCCACGGCATCGGCCTCGCCGTCGACGAGGCGCCGGTGATCGCCCGGGGTTTTGATGAGCCGCTCGAGGAGGGGATGGTGATCGCCCTCGAACCGAAGAAAGGGATCCGGGGCGTCGGGATGGTCGGGATCGAGAATACCTTCGTGGTTGCCCGCGGGGGCGGCCGGTGCATCACGGGGAAGAATGCCGGGCTGGCTCCGGTGGAGTAACCGGGCGGGTATAATACCGTCAACTCCCCAATGTTAATCGGTGGCGATGAATCGTATGAACGTTCTCAGGAAGGTGCTCATCGGGGCGGGCATCCTCGCGGTAATCCTCTTCGTATGTATAGCGCTGCTTGCAGCAAATCTTGGTCAATCCGCATCAGAGAGTTTCAGCTCGTCGTACCACTACGACCTGACAATATCCACATCGGGGCCACTCGAAGATGCGGTCCTCCTGATCCCCCTCCCTTCCCGTTATGATCCGGACTCCGGAAAAAACGTGACCCCCATCAATATGTCGCTTGCGAGTTTCAGTAACTTCGATCGGGACAATATATCGGTAAGGATCGAGGATGTCGACGGCATCCCC
>JAGVUK010000261.1 GCA_019136335.1 Methanomicrobiales archaeon | reverse complement strand
GTGATGCCCATCGCCGCAAAGACCACGGCGAACTCTTCCTTCGACCCGGGCACCTTTGCCTGCCGGGCGATCTGGAGCGCCACGTCGTTGTGGGGCAGACCGGACCCCGAGAAGATCGGGAGTTTCTGGCCCCGGACAAGGGTGTTCGTCCCGTCGATCGTCGATATACCCGTCTGGATGAAGTCCGCGGGGGACGCACGGGCGTAGGGGTTGATGGCCGCGCCGGTGATCTCGAGCCGCTTTTCGGGCACGATCTCCGGGCCGCCGTCGATCGGCTTGCCGCCGCCGGAGAGGATACGCCCGAGCATATCCTTCCCCACCGGCATCTTGATCGTCTCGCCGGTGAAGCGGATGCCTGAGTCCCTGCCGATACCTGCGGTGGTCTCGAAGACCTGGACGACAACGACCTCGTCGCTCGTGTCCAGCACCTGGCCGCGCTTGACCGTGCCGTCGGCGGTCACGATGTTGACGAGCTCGCTGTATCCCACCGGCTCCGTCTTCTCGACGAAGACCAGGGGGCCCGCAATCTGTGCAACCGTTCTGTACTCCTTCATGATCACGCCGCCCTTATTGCATCAAATTCAGCTTCCATGTCCTTTCGGATCTTCGCAAGCACCGGCTCGTAGTCCTTGATGAACTTGATCTGCACAAGCTCGTTCTTGCTCTTCACGCCGACAACCTGCTGCGGGGTTGCGCCGCCTGCCTGGGCGGTACGCGCAAGGTCGGCGTAGAACTTGATCGCCTTCATCATGTCGTACTGCTTGGACATGGGGCAATAGGTGTCCACCGCGTCGTAGGCGTTCTGCTGCAGGAAGATCTCGCGGATCATCCGCGCCACCTCGATGGTGACCTGCTCCTCGTCGGGCAGGGCGTCTGAACCGACCAGCTGGACGATCTCCTGGAGTTCGGCCTCCTTCTGGAGGACGCCCATCGCCCACGCCCGGAGCGGGTTCCACTCGGGCGAGACCTCGCGGTCGTACCACTCGTTGAGCGCATCGAGGTAGAGCGAGTAGGAGTTCAGCCAGTTGATGGCCGGGAAGTGCCGGCGCTGGGAGAGCTTCGCATCGAGCGCCCAGAAGACCTTGACGATACGCAGGGTGTTCTGGGTGACCGGCTCGGAGAAGTCGCCGCCGGGTGGAGAGACCGCGCCGATGACCGAGACCGAACCGCCTGCCCCGTTCAGGGTGATGACACGGCCTGCCCGCTCGTAGAACTCCGAGAGGCGCGCCGCAAGGTATGCGGGATACCCCTCTTCGCCGGGCATCTCCTCAAGACGGCTCGAGATCTCACGCATCGCCTCGGCCCACCGGGAGGTGGAATCGGCCATCAGGGAGACGTCGTAGCCCATGTCTCTGAAGTACTCGGCGATCGTGATCCCCGTGTAGACGGACGCCTCACGGGCCGCGACCGGCATGTTCGAGGTGTTCGCGATCAGGACCGTCCGCTCCATCAGCGGGCGGCCGGTCTTCGGGTCCTCGAGTTCCGGGAACTCGGTCAGCACCTCGGTCATCTCGTTGCCGCGCTCGCCGCAGCCGATGTAGACGACGATCTCGGCATCGGACCATTTTGCGAGCTGCTGCTGGGTGACCGTCTTGCCGCTCCCGAACGGTCCGGGGATGGCCGCCGTTCCGCCCTTTGCGATGGGGAAGAGACCGTCCAGGATCCGCTGACCGGTGATCAGCGGGATGTCCGGGTTCAGTTTCTGTTTCACGGGGCGGGGCACACGGACCGGCCAGCGCTGGAGCATCACGATCTCGGTGCCGTCCTCGAGGGTGCAGATCGTCTCGTCCACCGTGAAACTGCCGCCCACGATCTTCTTGACCTTGCCGCCCTTCGCGTTCGGGGGGACCATGACCTTGTGGACGATGTTCGTCTCCTGGACCGTGCCGAGGATGTCGCCGGCCTTGACGGCGTCGCCCGCCTTCACCGTGGGCACAAACTCCCACTTCTTCTCGTGCGAGAGGCCGGGGGCCGAGACACCGCGCTCGATGAAGTTGCCCATCTTGTCCACGAGCACCTCGAGCGGCCGCTGGATCCCGTCATAGATACTGGTCAGCAGGCCGGGCCCGAGTTCCACGGCGAGCGAGAGGCCGGTGTTCGTCACCGGCTCACCGGGCCTGATGCCGGCGGTGTCCTCGTAGACCTGGATGATGACGTTCTCACCCTGGATCTTGATGACCTCCCCCATCAGTTCCTCATTGCCGACCTTCACCACGTCGTACATGTGTGCGTCGAGACCAACAGCAGTGACGACCGGCCCTGAAATTCGTTTCAGGGCTCCCTGAGCCCCGTTCTCCTTACTTTTCTTCATTACTTCCACAGATCAACACCCACCGATCTCTTGATTCTCTCTCTCATCGACAGGCCGCCCTCCTCTCCGCCGATGGCGATCACCGTCGGCTTAACGGAGTTCT
>JAGVUK010000059.1 GCA_019136335.1 Methanomicrobiales archaeon | reverse complement strand
CGATGTCGGGCTGCTGTGGGGAGTCGACGGTGAACGCCTTCCCGCGGCAGTAGGTGCAGCAGAGGTTACAGTTGTCGGTCAGGATGAGGTGGTAGTACACGCGATGTCTCTTACAGGTTGGGGGCCGGGCGGGAAAAAGGTGAGGTTACAGGGGGCTCCCGCCGTTTCGTAGAGGGTTTCTGCGAGGCTTTTTGGGCGGATGGCGGAGGGGTCACGGGAAAGTTTCATATGCCAGCAGCATCCGGCCCCTTCACCGTCAGGACGAGTTTGATATCCTGTAACATCCCGGGCCGCCACTCCCTGGAAGTCGCACCGGCTAAGGGCTCATCACGACCGGCGCAAAGGAAAAGACCCGGCAGAAGAAACAGGCTCATATGCCTGAAGCGAAAAAAGAGAACCTCACCGAACAGGTCATCGACCCCCGCAACCTCGTCGCCTACCAGCCCGGGTCGATCGTCAGCCGGATGCTCGTCTACACGAAGTCGGGGACGATCACGGTCTTCGCCTTCGATGCAGGCGAAGGCCTCTCGGAGCACACCGCGCCCTACGACGCCATCCTCCAGGTCCTCGACGGGGAGGCGCTCATCACCATCACGGGCACGGAATACCCGATGAAGACGGGCGACCTGATCATCATGCCGGCGCATAAACCCCACGCGGTCCACGCCGTCACCCGCTTCAAGATGATGCTGACGATGATCCACGCCTGACCCGTCCGCTCTCCTCCTCACCGGACCGGGTACGGGGGCGGGTAGGCCTCCTCCCGGTAGGGGAGGAGGACCTCGTTGATCCGGCTGTAGTCGTGAAGACCGGTCATGATGATGCTTCTTGCCGATATCGTGTAGAGGGTGTCGTCCATAAAGAGCGACCGTCGCACCGCGTCCGGTGCGTTCCAGCCGTAGGGTGAGCCCCTCTCTCCGTGGACGACCGTGCCCGCGAGAGTGAACCCGGAGGAGGGGCTCACGGAGTAGACGTAAGCCACCTGCCGGGTCGTGGTGCCGTAGGAGCCGGGGTACTTCGATCCGGGGTTCTCGACCCGCTTAATCTCGCTCACCGGGATGACAAGGAGGTTCTTCTCCTTTACAAAGAGGAAGGCCTTGTGGTCGCGGAGGGCCTCCGAGTCGGTCCCGGCTTCGCCGATCACGACGGTGTCGACCTCTAGCGGGTTGTTCACGTCCGAGACGTCGAAGAGGGCGATCTTGAGCCCTTCCACCGAGACGCCGCCCCAGGCGTTCTCGCCCGTCTCCTTCCCGACACCGATGATGTGGTTGGCGTCATAGGGGTGGAGGTAGTCGGAGTAGCCCGGGATCTTCAGTTTTCCGAGGATGCCCGGGTGCTCCGGGTCCGAGAGATCGATGACGAAGAGCGGGTCGACCCGCTTGAACGTCACGAGGTACAGCCGGTCGCCGACGAACCGGGCGGCGTATATCCGCTCATCGGGCGCGATATGCTCAAGCGTCCCGATGGTCTTCATCGCAGGATCGAGGACGTAGACGTTGTTGTACTGGAAGGAGCCCTCCCGTGTCCAGCCCTCGACGGTCGTCGCGACCCGGAGGTTCCCTGCGTGCTCATCGAGCGAGAACTGGTTTAAAAGGCGCCCGGGGACCTCGCCCATGGCCTTATAGTCGATCTTTCCACGCTCAATCGCGAACCGGTGGATGATCGTCCGCTCAAGGGTGCCGGCGGAGCCTGTCGCCGTCCCGGAGGAGTATGCCGGCCCCGTGTTCCGGTAGCCGATGTAGAGGTTCTTCTGCGACGCAAAGAGGGTGGTGTCGTAGCCGAGGAGGAACGCCTCGGCGTCGGGGGTGTCCGTATCCTTCCGGACGGAGAAGGCGGTTGCGGTGTAGAAGACGTAGTTCTGCATGGGAGTCTTCGGGCGGTAGATCTCGGGCCGGACGGGCGGCGCGCCGCCCGCCCTCACCTCGGGGAGGGCGACATCGTCGCGCACCCAGACGGGAGACTCCCGCGTGAGGGTGTAGACGTACTCCCCGACCATCCGGGCATCGTAGTAGTCGCCGGTGAAGGTCAGGGTCCGGACCGGCTCCGGGTCGGCCCGGTCGCCGACGTCGTAGACGTAGGCGCGCGTCACCGTCCGCCAGACCGGAACCGGCGTTACGCTCCCCTCCGGGGCGGTCATCTCTTCTTCTGTTGCGACGGCAAAGACCACCAGGCGGTCGCCCGCGAGAAAGAGCGCCGTCGGGCGCCCGTCTATCCAGGTTTCGGAGACGATTCTCGCATCTTTTGCCGGGAACGCCTCGACGATCGCGAGGGTCTCCCCCGATAGGATGTAGATGTACTTCCCGTCGTTCTTCACGAAGTCGGCCTCATCCACGCCCTCCACCTGCACGTTCGTCGTGGAGTAGTCCCGGGCCGAGGACGTCGGGACGGCGGTCGCTACCGGCGCCAGAGCGTTCTCCCCGGCCGCAGGGGCCGCAGGCACGACGCCCCCGGGGATACGGGAGTAGCCGCTGTCGCTCCATCCTTTCTGCGCGTGCTCCTTTAAGAAAGCCCTGATCTCTTCCGCCGATCCGAATTTCTCCAGGTCGCCCCGGGTCCTGGCCCCGGCGTCATCAGACGCGAGGGCGGTCCCGATGATCGCGGCGACCACGAGACACCCGAGGGCGGCCGCCGTCACAGGTTTCCAGTTCCCCATTCTGCGGTTCACCTCTTGATAGAGGGAGATGCACGTGCGGGAGCATCACCCTTGCGTAACCTACGAATATTTTCGAAGTCTTCCGCTGGAACCCCTCACCCGACCGGCGCCGTCGAAAAGATCCAGGCTATGTAGGCTGCGTAGCCGGTGAGCAGGAGGGCCGACCAGCCCCGGACGACGGACGGGGGGGCAAAGAGCAGGGGGAGGATCGCGGCGGAGAAGAGGACGACGGCGATGATGTCGGCAAACGACCCGATGGTGACCGGGGCGATGAGGAGGCTTATCCCGAGGACGAAGAGGAGGTTGAAGATGTTGCTCCCGAGGATGTTGCCGACGGATATGGCACCCTCATCTCTCACGGCGGCAACGAGGGACGTCGCGAGCTCCGGGAGCGACGTGCCGACGGCGACGATCGAGAGGCCGATGACGAAGGCGGGGATTCCGAAGGCCCCCGCGAGGGTAACGGCGCTGTCGACGACCAGCCGGGCGCCGACGATGACGGCGACGAGCCCGAGCCCGATATAGAGGGCGTCGGCCCACCCGTGCGACCTGATGTGGACAGCCTCCTCTTCGCGGCGCTCCCGGAGGAGGAGGGCGAGGATGATCACAAAGAGGATGAGGAGCACCGCTCCGGCAAGGACGTCGAGCGTGCCTCTCACGGCGAGCAGGGCGAACGCCGCCGTCGCGGCGAGCATCAGCACGGTGTGCCGGACGAGCGCGGAGCGCGACGTCCCCGACGCGGCGACCATACCGGGCCGGATGAGGGTGCAGAGCGCCAGGACGAGAGCGATGTTTGCGATGTTGCTCCCGAGGACGTTCCCGAGGGCGATCTCCGTGTTCCCCGTGGCCGCGGCGTTCGTGCTGACGACGAGCTCCGGGAGGGACGTACCGAACGCGATGATCGTGGACCCGATCAGGGCCGGGGATATGCTGTGGCGGAGGGCGAGGCCGCTCCCGCCGCCTACGAAGAGGTCGGCACCTTTGATGAGGAGCGCTACGCCGACGATGAATATGATGAACGTCGTTATCATGGGTGCGTCACGGGTATGGTGGTACCTGTTGGGCGGGTATCTGCTAATACGTTTCCGAATCGGGATTCCGGGCGGTGGTTGTATGGGGTTCTGCCCCGGGCTGCCGGGACCGTTCTCCTGCGGGCGAAGGGCATATCCCCTCTCCCGTCCAACACCTGAGGATACTGGTGCCGGCATTCCCGCCGGACACATTGACAGGGAGGCCCTCAGTTACGCTCTCGTTTGACGAACAGATTGATGCCCTGGAGCATGAACGCGAGAGTCTTCTCCGGTTCCCCGAGGAGGAGTTCATCGATATCATCCGTGACGTGGGGTTCTCCTGCGACTGCTGCGGCCGGTGCTGCACCCGGGAGTTCAACGGCCACGTCTTCCTGCTGGAGGAGGACACCGATCGGGTCCTGTCGTTTCAGCCCGACGCCCTCATCCCGGCTCCCGATTACGACGCCTGCGACCAGGAGGGGCGGTTCTACGTCTCGGGCTACGCCCTCCGGATAAAACCGGACGGAGCCTGCGTATTCCTCGAAGACGGCAGGTGCAGCATCTACGACCGGCGGTTCTCCATCTGCCGGGTCTACCCCTACATGCTCCACCGGGAGGCCGACGAGAAGGGCGTCGTCGACTGGCGCCAGATCGGCGGCTTGAACGAGCACGGGTGCTACAACACCCCGATCGAGGATGCCGAGTGCGCCCGGATAGCCCGGGAGACCCGGGCATACGAGGCGGCGTTCCTCGACCAGGAGATCCGGTTCCGGAGAGCCCTCCGGGACCTCTTCGCCCGGGAAGGACTGCGCTACGTCCGGCGGACCTACGACCTCCTGATGCGGGACTTCCGGAAAGGGGCCGAGGTCGAGGTCCGGGTATTCCACCACGGGCGATTTGAGCCGCACCGGGTCACCCGCGACGTCTACAGGTGACGTACTCCCCCCGGGGTGCCCGTACCTTTTTCTCTCCCTCCCCGGATCCCCGATGGCGACCGAAGTCCTCCTCACCCTGCTGGTGCTGGCCGGCGCCGTCATCCTCCCCTCTCTCCTGAGCGCCTCGTCGATCGCGCCGGGGAGACGTTCGAGGCCCGTGCGCATGCTTTCCTGCACCCCGGACCCGTTCCCGTGCCAGGGAGAGGATGCCGCGGCCTGACTGACCGGCACCCTGCCCCTCGCCCTGTCTTCTCACCGCCCGGGGTATGACGCCCATCTCGTCCGGGTAAACCTTTATGCCGGTCTGCGGCTATCGGAGCACCATTATGGAGCGGGAGTATGATGTCGTCGTCATCGGGACCGGGGTCGTCGGTTCCGACATCGCCTGGCACTGCGGGGATGCCGGTATGCGCGTGGCGATCACCGACCGGCAGGAATACGGGGGGACGTGTGCTCTCCGGGGGTGTGTCCCAAAGAAGGTGCTCATTGGCGCCGCGGAGGTGGTGGCGCGTGTCCATGACCAGCAGGGGAGGGGTATCAGGGGGGATGTATCGATCGACTGGCCGCGCCTGGTCGCCTTCGAGCGCACGTTCACCGACCCGATCCCGCGGCGGAAGGAGGAGAACTTCCGGAAGGTGGGGGTCGACACCTACTACGGGCCTGCCCGCTTTGCCGGCCCGGACCGGGTGGTGATCGGCGACGATACGCTCACGGCCCGGCACATCGTGATCGCCACCGGGGCACACCCCCGGCCGCTCGGTGTCCCGGGTGCGGACCTCGTGACCCCAAGCGATGACTTCTTCTACCTTGAGACGCTCCCGGACCGGATCGTCTTCATCGGCGGGGGCTACATCTCCTTTGAGTTCGCCCACGTGGCTGCCAGGGCCGGGTCCGGGGTGACCATCCTCCAGCGGAGCGGGCGGGTCCTCTCGGGGTTCGACCCCGACATTGTCGACCGGCTGGTGCTGGCGTCAAGGGAGATCGGGATCGACGTGCAGGTGAATATGCCGCTTCTCTCAGTCGAGAAGGCCGGCGGCAGCCTCCGCGTGCGGGCCGGGAAGGCGGGGGAGGAGAAGGTCTTCGAGGCGGATATGGTCGTCCACGGGGCCGGCAGGGTTCCTGCGATCGAAGGCCTCGATCTTGCGGCCGGGAAGATCGAGACCGACCGGCGGGGGATCGTGGCCGACAGCCACCTCCGGAGCGTCTCAAACCCCGCGGTCTACGTGGCCGGCGATGCAAACCCGGAAGGCCCGCAGCTGACACCGGTGGCGGTGATGGATGCCCATATCGTCGTCGACAACATCTTAAACGGCAGCACCCGGGTCGCGGACTATTCCGTCGTCCCGAGCGCCGTCTTCACGACCCCGCCCCTCGCGTCTGTCGGGCTCACGGAGGCGGCGGCGGAGGAGAAGGGAATACCCTGTATCGTCCATGCCGGCGACCTCTCATCGCGCTTCACGAACCGGAGCATCGGCGAGAAGCACGCTGGCTACAAACTCCTGATCGAGAGGGGCTCCCGCCGGATACTCGGGGCCCACCTCATCGGGCACCACGCTGAGGAGGTGATCAACATCTTCGCTCTCGCGATCAGGCACAACCTGACGGTGGACGATCTCACGCTCGACGCGATCCCATGGGCCTACCCGAGCAACGCCTACGACATCATCCATATGGTCCATCCAATGGTGCGGAAGTGAGGTGCGTCGGCATGCCGGCCGGGCTCGCGCGAAGCCGCGAAGAACGCGAAGGGAGGAAAGTTGTTCTTCCAGGACTTCGCGCCCTCGCATGAGTTATCTGCAAGAAAAGTTCAGAAAAAGGTCTTGCCGGGGATTCGGGCCCCGGTGCCCTATCTCACGCCCCGGCGCCCGCGCCCTCTTCCGCCGGTTTCTTCGCCGGTTTCTCGGGCTTCACGTAGGTGATCGTGTGGCGTTCCACCACGTGCTCCACCACCGGCGGGAAGTACTCCCGCTCCATCGTGAGGCTCCCGAAGGGGCAGCCCTCGACGCAGTCGCCGCAGGCGATGCACCGCATGCGGTCGATCTCCCAGACCTTCTCCTCCTTCTCGATGCGGATCGCCTCGCATGGGCACCGCCGCGAGCAGAGGCCGCAGGAGCGGCACGTGGCGGGGTCGAAGGCGACGTGCCCCCGGGTGAGGGGGCTCGTCCGCGCCGGGACCGCCGGATACCGCCGGGTGGCCGGCCCTCTCACGAGGTTCCGAAAGACGGTTCTTGTCATCTCAAAGAGTCCCATCCCGCCGTCACCTCTCCGTGCAGCTGATGCAGGGGTCGATCGAGAGGACGATGACCGGGACATCGGCGAGCTGGGCGCCCGGGAGCATCTTCACGAGCGCGGGGATGTTTGCAAGCGTCGGTGTCCTGATACGGGCACGGACAAGGTGCTTGGTGCCGTCGCCCCGCAGGTAGTGGACGACCTCACCCCGCGGCTGCTCCGCGCGTGAGAAGTACTCGCCGTCCGGCGTTCCCTTCACCTTCACATCGATGGATCCTTCGGGCATCTCCTCGATCGCCCTCCTGATCAGGTCGATAGAGGAGTAGAGTTCCCTGACCCTGACGGCACACCGGGCGTAGCAGTCTCCGGCGGTCTCGACGACCGGCTTGAAACCAAGGTCTCCATAGGCCGCGTACCCGGTCTCCCGGTGGTCCACCGCGACCCCGCTCCCACGGAGGGTCGGCCCTGCAGCCCCGAGGGCGTAGGCATCATCCTTCGAGATGACCCCGAGCCCCTGGAGGCGGTACTTCACCGTCTCATCGTTTAAGAAGACGCCGCCGAGGTCCCGGCACTGCTCCTCGAAGGAGTCGAGTGTGCGGTGCATCTCGTCGAGTTTCTCCTGCCCGATATCGCGCCTGACCCCGCCGACCTTGCAGGTCCCCTGGATGACCCGCCCGCCGGTGGTGTCCTCAAAGACGTCGAGCACGCTCTCGCGGAGTTGCCAGGACCGCATGAAGAGGTTCTCAAAGCCCATCCCGTCTGCAAAGAGCCCGAGCCAGAGGAGGTGGGAGTGGAGACGCGAGCACTCCGACCAGATCGTCCGGAGATACCTCGCCCGGTCCGGGACATCGATCTTCATGATGTGCTCGATGCCCTGGCAGTAGCAGAGCGCGTGGATGAAACTGCAGATCCCGCAGATCCGTTCCGCCACGTAGACGTATTCGGTGAACTCGCGCTTCTGCACGAGCTGCTCGAGTCCCCGGTGGATGTAGCCGATGGAGGGAACCACATCCACCACCAGCTCGTCCTCGAGGACGAGGTCAAGGTGAATGGGTTCCGGCAACACCGGGTGTTGCGGCCCGAACGGCACGACTATGCGTTTCGACATCGGTCTCCCTCCCTTCTCGTGACGCTGAACGGATACTTCGTTGCCGTCTTGATGAACGTCCCCTTAAAGTCGATGTTGATCCCGGTCACCGAGATCCCGAAGAGGTCGTGCAGCTCGTTCTCGTAGACGAACGCCCCCCAGTAAAGCCCGGAGATGCTCGGGACCTCCGTCTCCGGCCCGACCGTCAGGCGGAGGTTCCTGAACTGGTAGCCCTTATCGAACGAGTAGTTGATCTCGTAGGCTCCGCCGACATCCGTACACCCGATCTGGACGAGGCGGTAGCCGTCGGCCTGGAGCCCTCCGACCTCCTTGAGGAGGTTCTCCAGCGCGACGCTGGTCGTTGTCTGCTCTTCGCTCACTATCGTCATCTTCCCTCACCTGCCTCTGCGGCAAGCCGCGGTTCTTTCTTTGCCTGTGCTTCCCCTGTCATCTTCATCCGTTTCTCCTCGAGGATCCCGAGTGCCTTCACAACGCCGTCGATGATCTGCTCCGGCCGGGCTGCACATCCCGGGACATAGACGTCGACCGGGATAACCTTGTCGACGCCCCCTGCGATGTTGTAACACTCCCGGAATATGCCGCCGGTTGCGGCGCAGGCACCGATCGCGACGACCACTTTTGGCTCCGGCATCTGCTCGTAGAGGTTTTTCACCACCGGCCGGTTCTGCTCGTTGATCCCGCCGGTGATCAGCAGGATGTCCGCATGCTTCGGGTTGCCGGTGTTGATGATGCCGAACCGCTCCACGTCGTAGAGCGGCGTTAAGCATGCAAGCACCTCGATGTCGCACCCGTTGCAGCTGGACGCATCGTAGTGAAGGATCCAGGGTGACCGCTTCAGGAATGCCATGGTACTCATGCACCTCCGATCGTCATATAGGAGAGGATCGCCAGGTTCGCGATGCCGAGCAGCGCCGCGAGCCACCCGCTCTTCAGCGCTGCCTGCCAGCGGACCCGTGCGGTGACGTTGTCGATGAAGATCTCGACCACGTACGTGACCGCGACTGCAACGATTCCGATCACGGGGTTCCAGGCAAAGAAGAGGTAGACGAGCCCGAGGAGGAAGACGTTCTCGTACCAGTGGGCGATCTCGACCTCTCCCAGCGTCGAACCCGAGAACTCCGTCGTGATGCCCTTGACGATCTCCTGGTGCGCGTGGTGCGACGTCGATATGTCGAAGGGGGACTTCCTGAGTTTGATCGTGAGGATGACGGCAAGCCCGAGGAAGACGCCCGGGAGATAGATGATGGCCGGCGCGGTCGCGGCGGCAATCCCGGCGACGTAGAAGCTCCCCGTGACCATGTAGAGCCCGACGGCCGCAAGGATGATCATCGGCTCGTAGGCCATCACCTGGATCAGTTCCCGCTCGGCCCCGATGTGGCTGTAGGGCGAGTGGACCGCGTAGGCCCCGAGCACCAGGAAGACGTGGGCGAGCGTGAAGGCAAAGACGACCAGCAGGAGGTCCCCTCCCGCGAAGAAGATCGCCCCCGAGAGGGCGATGAAGACCAGGTAGGCGAGGACATAGAAGTTCTGCGCCGTGGTGACGACGACGTTCTCTTTCTCGAAGAGTTTGCCGACGTCGTAGAAGGGCTGCAGGAGCGGCGGCCCGACCCGCCCTTGCATCCGCGCGGTGATCTTTCGATCGATCCCGGCGATGAGGCCGCCCGCGACGGGCGCGAGGATGAGGAAGAGGACTGCCCCGATGAGCCAGTTCATAGGGCCACCCCCGCGAGGATCCATGATGCAAGGATCAGGACGATGCAGACCGCCGCCCCGGGCCGGAAGAGCCGTGCCTCACCGAAGTACTCGGTGAGGTAGTAGTTCTGCGTCGTTGCCTCCCGGGTCATGCCGAGGGAGCCTGCGAAGTGCAGGTCCGGCGTCGCGGGCCTCCCGCCCATGTAGACCGGGAGGTGCTTTGCGGTCCTCCCTAAGAGGAAGAACGAGACCGGGAGGACCAGGAGCAGGGCCATCATCAGGAGCATGATGGCGACGTTTGTCTGCGCCAGGTGTGCCGTGACCCCGTAGATGGCGAGGACATAAGGTTCAATCAGCGTCGAGGATATGACCGGGAAGAGGAAGACGGCCGCTACGACGAGGCCGGTGGTGATGTAGAGGGGAGCCCAGGGCTCCTCCAGGAATCCTTTCTCGACCCGCTCCGCGTTCCGGGTGACCGTGACGAGTTTGCCCATCCACTTTGCCCAGAAGAATACGGTGACGGCGCTCCCGTAGGCGAGGATGGCGATGAAGACCAGGCCGAAGGGGGCCTGGACGAACGCTTCGATCGCCGCCCACTTGGAGACCAGCATACCGAACGGCGCAAGGAACATGCCGGCGATCCCGATGAACATCATCACCGCCATCTTCGGCATCCGGACGATCAGGCCCTCCATCTCCTCGATGTTGCGGCTCCCGATCCGGTGCTCGATCGCCCCGGTCCCGAGGAAGAGGAGCGACTTCGCGACGGCGTGGAAGACGATCAGGAGGATCGCCGCCCAGACGAGCATGTAGGTCCCGACGCCCGCACACGCGGCTATCAGCCCGAGGTTTGCGATCGTCGAGTAGGCGAGGACCGATTTCGCGTCACTGCGCGATATCGCGATCGCAGAGGCGACGACGAACGTCACCGCGCCGACGAGGCCGACGGAGAACCCGGCGAAGGTCCCGGCAAAGACCGGCGCGAACCGGACCAGGATGTAGACGCCGGCCTTGACCATGGTGCTTGAGTGGAGCAGGGCCGAGACCGGGGTCGGGGCCACCATCGCCCCGAGGAGCCAGGAGGAGAAGGGCATCAGCGCGGCCTTCGTGATGCCGGCAAACCCGATCAGGACGGCCGGGATCAGGACGACGGCAGCGTCCCCGGAGGCGAGCACCCGGGCGAGATCGATGCCCCCGCTCGCCGGTCCGGTCGCGGCAAGGAAGATGAGCGCCGTAACAAACGCAACCCCGCCGAGGAGGTTCATCACCAGGGCGCGGAAAGCGTTCGTCGTCGCCTCTTCGGTCTCCGAGTAGCCGATCAGCAGGAACGATGCGATGGTGGTGACTTCCCAGAAGAAGAAGACCCACATGAGGTTATTGGAGAAGACGAGGCCGAACATTGCGGCGAGGAAGGCAAAGATGACGAAGAAGAACATCGTCTGCCGGTCACGCACCTCCGGGTGGTGGTGGTGGTAGGTCTCCATGTACCTGACAGCGTATACTGCTATGAGGCTCCCGATGATCCCGATGATCAGGGCCATGATGATGGAGAACTGGTCGATGAAGAGGTTGTTCGCCGCATGGAGGCTCCCCGTAAACGATGTCTCAAGATACACAATCAGCGCCGCCTGAACGACGGCCAGTGCGATTGCGAGGTAGTTCCTGAACTTCGCGCCCATGTAGATGATGAAGAGCGCAAGCGCCATCTCGATGGCAACCATGGCGAGATCGGCCGCTTCCGAGGATGCGGCAAAGTAGACCGCGCCCCCGGACGCATACCGGATGAGCAGGTATGCCGATGCCCCGCCGATGGCAAGAGCCGAGAGGGCGACCACCGCGTAACGCAATGTCGTCCGTTTCACGAACAATAAAAGACACGCGACGAGGATGGGAAAGAGTATTAGGAAGAGCAGCGTCTGCACTATTGAGTCCCTCGTAGGGTAACTATGCCCTACTTACATAATTAATCATTCCAAATAGGCACTCCGGGGTATCGCCCGGTTGATGCCCGGAGCCGGCTCCGCGCGGGGTGATTGGGCGAACCAGGCGGCTGAACCACCGCGCTCTTTTGCGCGCATCATCGGGGTGCAGACTGCGGCACGATCTTGCGCGGAAGAGCGCGTTGCCTTGATGGGGGGTTGCACATCCGTCCACCGGTCTTTTGCGCTCTTCCGCGGCAGCGCGCGAGCTGGTGCAGTGATTCCAAATGAACAGATCATATCCGGCCTTCGCCCCATCCCCCGCGGAGCGCTCCCCTCCGGCACCCCCACCCCGCCCCTGCTTCACCCGGGTGGGATACCCATACGCCTCTCCGGCATCCCCTACCCCGCCCGCGCTTCGCGCTCCTCCCCCGCCCCCGGGAGGGGGCGGGGGCAGTCATGGCGATATCCGGTGGAAAGCCGTATCCGGTTCTCCTCCGGGATCTCCCCATGGAGTGGACCGTGGGGATATCGCCATGGGGGGAGGGGACCGGGGAGGGGGAAACCCCCTCCCCGCAGGCGGGTACCCGTACGTTCCTCCTCAAAGTCCCCGCCCCCCCTTCGGGGGGTGTGAAAAGCAATCAATACTCTCCTCCGTTGGGAGTGCCGATAACCGGGAATCGTTGCCTGGAGGATAGGGATAACAATACAGCCTCTCGCGCGAGGCTGCATCGCTCGATCTCGGGCGTCCAAAAGAGTGAATTACCGACATCCGGGGCGCCTGTTGCGGGTGTCAATCCGGCCTGCAGGGTAGTACGCCCCGCACGCCCCCTTCTTGCTCTCCGGCGGCATCGCCGCGGTAGCGTGGTATGAAGTGGATGTGAACGTGCATGACGTTCTGCCCCGCGGCCTCCCCGACGTTGACGCCGATGTTGTAGCCGTCGGGAGCGAGGTTGCGGTCGGTCATCACCCTGCATTCGTCGATGAGCCGGGCAAGGGCCATCCTCTCTTCGTCGGTCGTCTGGAAGTAACTCGCCACGTGCCGGAACGGTATCACGAGCAGATGGCCGGGGGTGACCGGGTGGATGTCGTGGCGGGCATAGCAGAGGTCGTTTCTCGCCACGATATCCTCCGGGGCCGGGTTGCAGAACGGGCATGGCATGGCCCCTGCTCGTCCCCCATACCACATGAGGGTTTTGGCCCGCCCCTCTCACCCGAGCAGGCGGGCGAGGAGTTTCCCCGGGAGGCTCCGGGAGAGGGCGATGGCGTGCTCGGTGCAGATCTCGTGGCAGCAGTAGCACCGGATGCAGTGCGAAAGGTCGACCGTCGCCTTGCCTCCGGCGACGGTGATCGCGTGCACCGGGCAGATACGCTCGCATTTCCCGCACCCGATGCACGCCGGCGCGATCACGCCGGGCCGGGGCGCGTAGGTCCTCCCGAACCGCTGGACGACGGCGAGGACCACCCGCCGCCAGGGTCCTGCCCTGCCCCCGGCATAGGTCGAGGGTTTCCGGAAGTCGGGGACCGCGAACTCCGCCGGATCGTCGCCGACCGTCCGGACGGCGAGGGGATCGAGAAGGCCGCGGGCGGCCGCGCTCCTGATGGTGCCGATCTCGAGCGGGTCCATGCCGATGAACCGCGCAAGGACGGTGTCCACGGCCGCGTAGTCGCTCCCGGCGAGGATCACCCCGATCTTTCGCGGGCTGCCGGCCTGGGGGCCGTCCCCCTCCATCCCGACAACTGCGTCCACGACCTGGAGCCGGGGTTTCATGCACTCGTTGAGGTCGACGAGCATCCTCCCGAAGGCGTACTCGTCCCGGAACCGGAAGTGGAAGACCGGCTTTTCGAGGCCCGGGATCAGCCCGAAGAGGTTCTTTGCGGCACCTGTCATCCGGGTCCACATGTGGGTCTTCGCTTTGGAAACAACCACGATCGCGTCGGCATCCGCTGCAGGGGTGATGATCGGGAACTGCTTCATCGTCTCACCCTCCGGGAACGGGATGATCCGAAAACCGGTATCGTAGTTCAGGACGGCGCCGGTCTCCTCCGCCGCGGCGGCGAACCCCGACCGGGCGTATGCCCGCCGCAGGTTCGGCTCGCTATAGACGATCCCGGCCCCGGGGCTGTCGGCGATGACAACCCGGCACCCGTGCTCCACGAGGAGTCGGGCGACGGCAGCGACGACCGCCGGGTGGGTGGTGACGCACCGCTCCGGTGCCTGCCCCTGCAGGAGGTTCGGTTTGAGGAGCACTCTCTCTCCCGGCGCGACAAACCTCTCTATACCGCCGACGAGGCCGACCGCGCGGCGGACGGCTGCATCGACCTCGTCCGGCACGTAATCGTCGCACCTGACGACGGCGACGGTCGCATCGCGCCCGGGGGGGTGCACCTCACTCCTCCCCAAGGCGGGCGAGAGCCTCTTTTGCCGCGAGCATCGCCGCTCCCTGCTTGGTCGGCGCCTCCCCTCTCCCGAGGAGCGCCCCCCCGACGGTCACCCGGGCGTCCCAGACGGGAGAGCTCCCGGGACCTGTCCGGCGGTAGGCGTACTCGATCTCGCCGAGGTCCTCCCGCGCGGCATACTCCTGGAGCCTCCCCCGGTAGTTCCGGCGGGTGTCGCACCCGGCGATCTCGTCCTCGAAGATGGCGAGCACCACCGCCCGGGCCCTGGCGATGCCCCGGTCGATGTAGATGGCGCCGATCAGGGCTTCGAACGCATCGGCGATGATCGAGTCGGTCGGCGCCTGCCCCCGCCTCCTGATGACGCCGTCGATGCCGAGGCCCTGCCTGCGCACGATGTCGGCGAGTTTTGTGTTTCTCGTCACCTGGAGCCGCCGGTTCATCTCGCCGGGCGGGAGGTCGTACTCGCTGTAGAGGTGGTCGGCGATGACGAAGTCGAGGACGTAGTTCCCCAGGAACTCGAGCCGTTCGTTGTCATCGGCCGCCGTTGCCGGGTACTCCCCGCCGTTCGCGTATGACCGGTGGGTCAGCGCCCGGTCGTAGAGGGGGAGGGCCGCGTCGCTCACATCGGTGATGCCGAACGGTGGGCGGGCGAGGAGCGCGCGCACCTCCCCCTCCCGGTCGCGACAGATGGGTCCCGGGCTTGCGGGAGGCTTTTTCCTGAAGAAGCAGCCGATACGAAGTTTTTTCCGGATGGTGGCAAGGCTCATGGTCGTCGGGTGCAGGATGTCCTGTTGCTCTTCATAGAATGGCTTTCGTCTTCTCCAATAAACCTTTGCCGGGGGCCGGGCGCCGGGAAACCTTTTCGTTGTCTCCGGGAGTAACTCTACTCGTAATGCAATCCGCGGAGGGTGAGGACGGCGGGAGCGTCTACCTCGATATCGAGTTCGGGTATGTCTACGGCACCTGCCGTGCGGTCATGATGCCGGTCGAGATAGGCGCCGTCGTCCACCGGCCGGAGGATGACAGCGTCCGCTATGCCGGGGAGCAGTTCCGCTACGATATCGACGTTGAGATCTGGAAGAAGGTGACCGACCCGTGCGGCAAAACCGTCGGTGTCGCGACGACCGTGGCGAATATGGGCCGCGGCGAGTATGGCGCGGTCTACGACCACTCCTTCCGGATCCCGGGCGGCGAGGTGCCAGCGGCAGAAGAGACCGCCCAAAAAGCGTTTGCCGATCTCCGGCTCTTCATGGAGTCGGTCCTCCCGGCAGAAGATGTGCCGGAGATCGTCGTCTTTGCGGCAGGGATGGAGCGGAGGGCTTTCCGGGCCGCGGAGGTCCCGCTTGACGGGCGCCGGCTGGTCGACCTCCAGCGGGAGATACGGCGGCGTCTCGGTATGAAACAGGTCCTCTCCCTCGACCGGCTTGCCCACCTCATCGATTTCTCCATAGACGGCTCCGTCGTCGCCTCGGCGCACTTCCAGTATCCGGTCCCCCCGGAATACCGCCACCTCCTCGACGTCCACCGGGGGATGGGCGACGCCATCCGGACGTTCCTTCTCGCGCGGGAGTTCCGGGAGAGGCTCCCCGAACTTGAGAGGCGTGTCAGGGCCCTGATGGACACCTGTGGGAGCGGGGGATGACGGAGGCGCCGCCAGGAACCGGCCGTTTCTGCTGATGCACGCGAGGGCCCGGAGAAGCGCGGGAGTTCGGCGGGTGGCGATGCGGTCCCCTTCGCGGCTCGAAGCCCGGCGGCTCCTCAACCTCCGGACGGAATGCGGCCGGTCGCGCTTTTAGGTAGGCCCGGTCAACAGGAAGGCGCGTCGCTCCTCCTTTCCCGTATGGGGTATTGCGGCACGGGTTCACGGCTCCCGGCGGGCTCCCGAACCGGCTCGCGCGATCCGGTCAGGAGGACGTCGATCTCCGTGCCCTTTGGGATGCTTCCAGTTCCTGCCGGGACGTGCAGGTAGGCGTTTGCGCGCACCATCGCCATCTGCGTCCCGGCACCCCGGGGCAGGGGAGCGGCGGTATACCCGTCTCCGGCCCGGGACACGGTGAGAAGGACGAACTCGTCAAATCCCGGATCCTTCAGGACCGTTTCGGCAAGCCGGGCGCGGAGGCGCTCCGCCGGCCGGGTGCAAAAGCCCCATTCCGCGAGGAGGGGGAGGGCGAGCTCCCGCACGGTCGTCAGCGCGGCGATCGGGTAGCCCGGCATCCCGATGACCGGCTTACCGTCGATCCGCCCGACGATCGCCGGCCTCCCGGGCTTCATCGCGATGCCGTGGACGAGCACCTCGCCGAGATCGCCGATGATGCCGGCGGTGAAGTCCCGGGTGCCTGCCGAGGAACCGGCGGAGATCATGAGCAGGTCGTTCTCCCGGACACCCTTTGCGATCGCCTGCCGGAGCATCGCGGGATCGTCACGGACGATCCCGTAGCGGGTCGGGGAGGCGCCCGCCTCCGCGAGCCATGCCGCCGCAACGGCGGTGTTGCTCTCGATCACCTCGCCGGGGCCCGGAAGCTTGCCTGCCGGGACCAGTTCGCTTCCGGTGGGGATCAGGCCGATCTTCACGGTCCATACGTCGACCTCCGCGATCCCGTAGGAGAGGAGCGCCCCGATGTCGCAGGGGCGTATCCGGTGGCCGGCCGGGAGGATCATCTCCCCCTGCCGGATCTCGGCGCCCGCAGGATGGACCTGCTCCCCCGGGACTACCGCCTTCCTGGTGCTCCAGGCGCCGTCCTCCCCGATGATATCCTCGATCATGACGACGGCGTCGCACCCGGGGGGGATCGCGTTTCCGGTATTCACCCGGTGGGGGTTCTGGAGCCGGACGGGGGTTCTCTCACCTGCCCCGCGGGTCTCGCCGCTCACGACGGCAAAACCGTCCCGTGCGGCGATATCCGTTGCCGGGACCGTCAGGGGCGAGTAGATCGGATTCCCTGTCACCCGCTCGGCCGCCGCGGCCACCGGCATCCTGATTGTCCGGCTCGGGCGTACAAAGGCGGATCGCATCATAGCCCGGACCTCACCGAGCGGTTTTAGCGTGAGGCGTTCCCTCGCCATGGCGTCACGTCCGCCCCGTGACCTGCGGCCTTGAGGGTTCTCTGCCCCGGGAAAAAAAGTTAGACTCTGGTGTAGAGGTTTGCATACACCGTCTTGCCTTTGGAAACCGG
>JAGVUK010000139.1 GCA_019136335.1 Methanomicrobiales archaeon | reverse complement strand
CCGGTCAACGTGGCTCTCCATGACCGGACCCGGCCTTGATGCAGGCGGGGCCGGCCTGACCGGTCCCGGGGAGGGTGCGGCCGGCAGGGTGCAGGTTCCGGTTACCGGTGACAAAGACTGGTCGTACGTATGGGATACCGGGGCCCTCGAGGGAGTGCTCGATAACGGAACCTACACCCTGTATGCAGTTTCGGGGCCGAGGGCGGTGGATGACCTCGAGGGGGTTGCGTCTGCAACGGTCTCCCTTGAACTGGTCAACTCCCGATGGCCCGCCCCCGAGATCGCCGGGATATCGCCGGATGAACTGGTCAACTCCCGATGGCCCGCCCCCGAGATCGCCGGGATATCGCCGGATGTGGCGTTCGCAGGCAACACCTCTGCAACCATCCTGATCGCCGGCAGCGGGTTTCTCGACGACGCGACGGTGCTGTTGAAGAAGGAGGGATGCCAGGAGATCGTCGCGACAGGAGTCAGCGGTAACGATACGAGCACCTTATCCGCAACCTTCGATCTCACGGCGACCCGGGCCGGGGCATGGGATGTCGCCGTCCGGAATATCGACGGTAAGACGGCGTTACTTCCCGGTGCCTTCACCGTCCGGGTGAAGGGGGACCTCAACAACAACGATCGTGTGGATATCGGGGACGCGGCCCTTGCCGCGTACATGGTTGTCGGGAAAGTGCCGGAAGATCTCCTTGCAGACTTTAACCAGAACGGCGTCGTCGATATCGGGGACGCGGCAAAGGTTGCGTATTTCGTTGTGGGCCGGATCGGTGAGTTATAGCGGTTGAGTACTCTGGAAAAAGGTTTTTGCGGGGCAGGGATTCCGCATGGGTCGGAGAGAGAAGACCGGGGGGCCGGCCTGAACTGTCACCGCAAGGGGAAGATTTCCGGGGATCTACTTCCCCTTACAACGCATCGATCTTCCCGACGAGGAAGTAGGCGATCTTTGCGGCATCGCCGATATCGACCTTCCCGTTCTCATTGAAGTCAGCGGCGGGATCGGCCGCCACCTTCCCGACGACCATATACGCTACTTTCGAGACGTCGCTGATATCAATGATGCCGTCGCCCGTGACGTCGCCCTTCGGAGCAGTGACGGTGATGTAGCCGGTCTGGGAGAGCGTTGCGGGGCCGGCCGGGGTGTTGATGGTCAGGGAGACGGTGTAGGTGCCGGGGGTTCTATAGATATGCACCGGATCCTGGTTCGTAGAGGTGTTGCCGTCGCCGAAGTCCCACGACCATGCGGTCGGGTTCCCGGTCGAGGTGTCGGTGAACCAAACCGTGAGCGGCGCCGGCCCGGCTGTCACGTTTGCAGAGAAATCCACCCCGGACGTGGCTGCGAGATCGAGGCGCGTTGAGGTGCCGGACTCATAGTTCACCGTCCCGGCGGCCTTCATCCCGCCGACGAAGAACACTATCGTCTTCCCGGTATCGTTGTCCCCGCCGCAGACGAGCAGGCGTTTGTCAAACGTGGCGTCCCCGCCATAGACTCCGGCAGTGGCAAGCGCAAGCGACCCGCAGTCAAGGCCATCGATCCGGGCCGTGATGACAGTTCCTGCCGGCGCGGGGTTCCCGTCGATCGTGACCGAGCCGGAGAACTCCGCGGGGAGGAGGGGGACGGCCGATGCTGTTCCCGCAAGGGCAAGCATGAGGATGAGAGCACAGGTAGTACGTATCATGGTGTATCACGCTCCTATGGCATAGAGGGTGCCCGGCCCGGTCATGGAGAGCCAGTAGCCCCTGCCGGGATGGATCTCGCGGCTGTCGGCATACGCATCCCTCCCGCCGTTCACGATAGCCGTCTCAAAGGCCTGGGTCTCTGCGTCGAACCCGATCAGGTTCGTCCACTGCCCGCTGACCGAGAAGAGGGCATCCCTTGCCGTGGGAGGTACCGCGCCCGACGTGGTCCCGATGGCGTTCCAGCCCGTTACGAGAGCGCGTTCGGCCGGCGAGACCGGGAGGGTGGTCGAGAAGTTCAGGGGGACCGTCGTGGGTCCGACCGAGTAGATCCAGAACCCTTCGAGGGGAGCGATCCGATCATCTTCTTCGAGCATTATCCAGTCCCCTGCGGCGGTATCGTAGCGGAAGATCGAGCGCTTTTCGGTCTCGACACCGGCAAAGATCGCTGCGGTGTCGTTTCCGGCAGCGAGCAGCCGAGGGATTGAGATGAAGTTCCATCCGGGGTGGAGGGTGAGCGCCGGGCCGGAAGAGTATTGGCGCCGATGCCCTTCTGGACAGTTACAGTGCCGGCAGCGCTGGAGAAGTTGGAGGCCTCGGTCTTCGATCCGGGCTGGAACGCAGTGGAGATCACATCGACGTTCAACGTGTCGCCGACCGCAAGGTTCGTGGTGCCGGAGATCGCAAACGCACTGCCCGCGGTCTGGTTGCCGATCGGGTCGATGAAGATCCGGGGCTCCTCGACGACGACAGTGAGGTTCGCATAGGTGTCGTCGATGTTCGGGGAGTCGAGGGCGGCAATCAGAGCGTTCGCTGCATCGGCGGCCGGCAGGCTGGCGAGGTCGACCGGCGTTATGCCGTTGCCCGTAAGCATGGTCCCGGAGGCCCAGACGTCGAATACATCGTTCATCGGGTGCTGGACAACGACAAAGCACTGACCGGAGGCCAGGTTTGCAGTATCCCGGGGCGCAACCCTGTACTCGAACCCGCCATCGGGCCAGAGGGTGACCGGTTGCTGGAGCCTGGAGTGGTTCTTACCAAAGATCCAGATGCAGACGTTGGACGGGTTGCCCGTTGCGGTCCCGGAAATCGTCAGGGCGTCGCCCCTCGCAACAGTGGTGCCGCTCGCGGCCGCGGTGACGAACCCGGATCGGAGGTTGATGGAGGCCGTAGCGTACCTGGCGTCGGAGAGATCGGCCTTCGACGCGTTCGTCGAGACGGCATATATCGTGTAGCCGCCGGCATCAAGAGATCTCCCGCTCTCTGCCAATTTGGCGGTGTTCCACCTGAAGGACCAGGTGTCGTCAGCATTAACACCTGCAATGTTGAAGGACGCAGGATTTAGAGTTTCTACCCTCTCCAGCGTGGTCAGGGTGACGCCGTTGGCTGCGAGGTTCGGGCCGGTCATGAAGAGATAGACCCTGTTACTCTCGGTGTTGGTACCGGAGAGAGTGATCTCCTCGCCGATGTAGTAGGTACCGGTGCCGGATGCGGTGATGGTGACAGCACCCTTCTCGACCTGTACCCTCGCCTCATCGTAGATCCCCGGGGCAAACGGATCCTCGACGCGGATCGTGAACCGCCATTCACCGGTGTTCTGGTTGGTGTTGAACTGGACAGTCGCGGTACCGTCAATGTTGGTCCTGACAGTCCTGTTCGTGTCATCACCGGTAGCATAGTTAACCGCGGTCTGGCCGGGCGCGATAACCGGGTACGCCCCGGGGGCAACGCCGCTGATCGCTTTGACGTAGAGCCGATAGTCCATCCTTGACTCCCCGCTGATGGTCACGGCAAAGCTGTTCCCGCGGACGACACTATCCTTGTTGGCCGTGATAGAAAGCGACCTGATGAGGACCTCGAAGGTCACGAAATTGGAGTCAAAGCCTTTGCCGAAGAAATCGGCACTCCGGGCCCACTTCGCCCGGGCGGTGTAGGTTCCGGCACCCGCATTCGCCAGGCTGACGCCGCCCAGGTACTGGGTCTGTCCATTGGCATTAAACGCCAGGGCAATGCCATCGTAGGTTGTCACAACACCGCCGCCGGGCAGGGTGATCTCCACATTTGCCGCGGCGCCCGTATCCACGTTGCTGTAAAACTTGAAGTTCAGCATCGTATCCCGGGTAACGGATTTGCCGTTTACGGAATCTTTCAGGGACGAATTCAGGACAACGTCCAGCGTCGTTTCGGGGTTCTGTACGATGACATAAGCCGCCGTGGGATTCATCGAGCCTATTGCATAGTAAGCTCCCGTCGGTATGCCTCTGACCAGTTCGCTGACAATGCCACCAGTAACTGCGATGCTCTTATCGATCGGGCTATTGCCGACCACGCCGGTATAGTGAACCAGCTGGGTAGTACCGGCAAAGTCACCCGCGAGGGCAAGGTTCTCTTCACCCACAAAGACATTGGCGCCGTTAGTGCTGATCGTCCTCGCCGCCGCGGCCGGTGTAACGATCAACGCGGCCAGGAGGGCCACGGCGATAACCGTCGAGAGTTCCGTTCGATCTCGAATCATGATACAATCTCCATAATGCATTACTGGAGGAGGCCGGATCTACGCAGGGTATCGCCTGCGGGTGGTTTGAACGGAAGAACGCTAAACCGGCTGGAGCCTGCCCTCCTGTGCGCAGATTTCTATCTCGTGTGGGCCGACATAAACATGCCGTTATTTACCGACCATGGATATCAACGATCGATATAATGCCGGAATATGCAGGAGCCCGATCGGCTGCTACCGCCAGGAGAAGTGCCGTGAAGAAAGATCACAGCGGCGCACCGGTAACCCCCGACATGCCGTAGATCCACTACGACTCACGGCGGTGCAAGCCCGCTTTGACGGTGCGGGACCGGACCCGGCGGTCTCCCCCCCGCACCAAAACCCACAAACAGGGCGAAACGATCCGCCGCGCAGAAACGGGGGTTCAGGCAGGGCCGGAGAACCCCTCGCCCGCCCGTTCCCGGGGGGCAGCCCGGCGTGCGA
>JAGVUK010000280.1 GCA_019136335.1 Methanomicrobiales archaeon | reverse complement strand
GAACGTTCCTGCCGGCGGCCCTGGAACCCCCTGCAGGCCCGAATACCTCTCTTCCGGAGCCGGTCTGCACGGCCTTTGCCATTCTCCCGGTGGGGAGAGGCCGGCCCCGTTTCCTCCCGGCCGGATAACTATTATGCCGGGTGACCGGAATACCTCAGAGAAAGAGAGCGCCTGTCGTGCAACCCCTGCATGACCGTTCTCAGAGCGAGGAATGCAGATGCCGGAACGAATGTTAACCGAATCGGAAGGGTATAGCCTGCTAGCGGCATGCGGGATACCCGTGCCGTCCCACCAGGTGGTCACCAGCGCTGGCGAGGCACGGGCGGCCGCCGGGCGGATAGGGTATCCGGTCGTCATGAAGGTCGTCTCACCGGAGATCATCCACAAAAGCGACGTCGGCGGCGTCGTCACCGCAATCGAGGGGCCGGACGCCGCCGAGGAGGCGTTCCGGACGATCATGGAAAACAGCGCCGCCCGTGCCCCGGAAGCGGCGATCGCCGGTATCATCGTGGAGAAGCAGGTGCCCGGGGGGCTTGAGGTGCTGATCGGGGGGAAGACCGACCCCTCGTTTGGGAAGGTCATCACGTTCGGGCTTGGCGGGAAGCTCGTGGAACTCCTCGAGGATGTCGCCATCCGCGTCCTGCCCGTCACCGACGACGATATCCGGGCGATGATCCGGGAGATCGAGGGCTACCGGCTCATCAGGGGATACCGCGGGGAGCCCCCGAAGGACGAGGAGGCGCTCGTCCGGATCATCGCGACGGTGGCCCGCCAGTTCGCCGAGAACCCGCAGATCCGGGAGTTCGACCTCAACCCGGTCATCCTCTACGAGAGAGGAGCGAGCGTCGTCGACGCGAGGATCATCGTCGGGGATACCGCGGGGGGCGAGGCTGCCCGGATCAGCGTCCGGGCGCCCCCGGAGACCTTCTACCCCCGGTCCATCGCCGTGATCGGCGCGTCCGCGAGCCCGAACAAGGTCGGCTACTCCGTCCTCCGGAACCTGCTCTCCTTCCCGGGGAACCTCTACCCGGTCAACCCGGCCCGGAAAGAACTCTTCGGGCGGACGGCCTACCCCTCGGTGAAGGATGTCCCCGGCCCGGTCGACTGGGCGGTCATCGCCGTGCCGGCCCCGCTTGTCCCCGGGGTGATGGAGGAGTGCGGGGAGAAAGGCGTCCGGCTCGCCATCATCGTCACCGCCGGGTTCCGCGAGATCGGCGGCGCCGGCGCGGCCCTCGAGGAGAAGGTCGTCGAGATCGCGCGCCGGCACTCCGTCCGGATCATCGGCCCGAACTGCCTCGGGGTCATGATGCCCCACCAGGGGACTTCATCTCCCAGAGCGGCGCGATCATCACCACCGTCGTCGACTGGAGCCTCCCGGAGGAGTTCGGGTTCTCAAGCGTCATCAGCGTCGGCAACCAGGCGGACCTCGGGTTCGAGCATTACCTCCGGTTCGCCGAACAGGACCCGACAACCCGGTCGGTCACCCTGTACGTCGAGGAGATCCAGGACGGGCGCGGTTTTGCGCAGATCGTGCGCGAGGTCGCCGGGAGGAAACCGGTGGTGGCGGTGAAGTCCGGGTCGTCGCGGAAAGGCAGGGCTGCGGCCTCATCCCACACCGGTTCGCTTGCCGGGAGTTACGACGTCTACATCGCGGCGTTCCGGCAGGCGGGGGTGATCCCGGCCCGGACCCTCCGCGACGCCTTCAATCTCGCCGAGCTCCTGGCAAGCGAGGGCTACCCGCAGGGGAACCGCGCGATCGCCGTCACCAGCGCGGGAGGGTTTGCGGTTCTCGCCTCCGACTACGCCGAGGCGCACGGGGTCGATATGGTCGACCTCCCCGACGACGTGCTCCGTGAACTCAACGCGTTCCTCCCCCCGTTCTGGAACCACGCAAACCCGATGGACATCATCGGGGACGCCGACGCCGCCCGGTTCGCCGCCCTCTTCGATGTGCTGATCCGGCACCAGGACTTCTGGGACATCGCGTTCGTCATCGCCGTCCCGACGACGCTCGCCGACCCGGCGCACGTTGCAAACGAGATCGTCCGGTTCTCCCGGAATACGGAGAAGATGGTGGTGGGCTGCATGCTTGGCGGCGACAGCATCAGGAGCGGGCTGCGTATCCTCCGGAGTTGCCGGATCCCGAACTTCTCGGAGCTTGAGGACGCGTTCAAGGCCGTGGGAAACATCCTCTCGGTCAGGACCGCGCGGTCGGGCGCGTCGTCCCGCCCCCCCGCGCCTGACCGGTGCCCGGGCGGCGGGCGGTAGCGCCCGCACTCCCGTAAACCTTTTATATACTTCCCCCGCATCCCGGCACATCAAAAAAGGGTCCTGCCACCCGGGAGATGCATACGGATGCTGTTTGAGAAGATAAAGTCCGATATCCTCGCGCACAATTCATACATGATCGGAGCGGGCGGGGAGGCGGCGGTCATCGATCCGAGGCGCGACTGCCGGGTCTACGCGACCGTCGCCGGGCACCTGGATATGAAGATCACGAAGATCTTTGAGACCCACAAGAACGAGGATTATGTCAGCGGCTCCCGGGAACTCGCCCGTCCGACCGGGGCGGAGATCCTGCACGGGGCTCGGGAGAAGTTCGGGTTCGGCACCCCCGTGCGGGAAGGGGAGACGTTCGGGATCGGGCCGCTCGAGGTTGAGGTCCTGGAGACGCCCGGCCACACCGTCGAGAGCATATCGCTCCTTGTGCGTGACCGGTCGGTCTCCGACGACCCCCTGATGGTCTTTACCGGCGATGCGCTCTTTGCGGGCGAAGTCGGGAGGACGGACCTTGCCGGCAAGGACCGGCGGCATGAGATGTCGGAGATGCTGTACGAAAGCCTGCACGAGACGCTCCTCCCGCTCCCCGACGGCGTGATCGTCTGCCCCGCTCATGGCGCCGGGTCGGTCTGCGGCGGGAAGATCAGCGACCGGGAGTACACGTCCATCGGTTTTGAGCGGGCGACGAACCGGCTCCTCTCCCTGGGAAGGGAGGAGTTCGTCGAGTACAAGGTGAACGAGCGGCTCTACGAGCCGCCGTATTTTGCCCGGATGCGGGACCTCAACAGGGCCGGCCCGCCCCTGATCTACAACCTGCCGCACCTGCGGCCCTATACGGCCCGCGAGCTCCGCTCTCTCCTTGACCAGAAGGCGCAGGTCGTCGACATCCGGTCGCCGACGGGGTTCGCCGGCGGGCATATCCCGGGCACCATCAACATCTGGCGCAACGGCCTCCCGCTCTACATGGGCTACTCCTTGAACTACGAAGACCCGATCGTCCTCGTCGACGACTTTGACCTAGCAGGGCGAGCGGATCGCGCGGACCGGGACCTGGTCGCCCTCCGACCTCGCGGAGCGCCTTGACGACCCGTCGATCTACATCCTTGATGTCCGCACGATCGGGCACCGGGAGGAGTCGGGCCACATCCGGGGCTCCCACCACATCTACGTCGGTAACCTCGAGGAGCGGATCGCGGAGATCCCGGAGGACCGGCAGATCGTCGTCCACTGCGATGCCGGGTTCAAGGGGAGCCTTGCGGCAAGCATCCTCGAGAGGCACGGGTTCCGGCACGTCGCGAACCTGCTCGGCGGCACCATCGGGTGGGAGGCGGCAAACTACCCGCTGGTCAGGGATTGATCTCTTCCGGGAGGGGGTGAGTGGGGGATCTCCTCCTTCCGGGCCGTGGAGGAGAGAAAGGGTGCGGTCAGGGGAGCCGGACGACGGCCCGGTTCTCCGTCAGGTTGTTCTCCTGCGATACCGGTTCCCCTGAGAACGTGACGAGATCGCCGAACTCCGACCACAACCGCGTCACCGGGTAATCGGGCCCGGAGGCTCTCTCCTCTGCAAGGGTCTGGTTGACGGTGCCGATCACGTCAAACGACCGGTACACGTGGGGATAGCCCTCGGCCCCGAGGAAGGAGGGCGTATCCGTCACGATCTGGAAGTGGAGGTGCGGGAGATCGGAGTTCCCGCTGTTGCCCATCAGGCCGAGGACCTGCCCCTCCGCGACGGCATCGCCGACTCCGACCCGGATCGAGCCGGGGGCCATATGGGCGTAGCAGGCGTATTTTTGGTCCCCGATATCGACGATGACGTAGTTGCCGGCTGCGGTTGCGATGGTGGCCTGCCGGGGGGAGTAGATGGTCTCAAGGTCGGGGAGGCCGTCCAGGACGTCCACCACCGTCCCGTTCGCGGCCGCGTAGATCTCTCTTCCGTACCCGAGGAAGTTCTTTGCGAGCGTCGCGTTCCCGGCGGCCGCCTGCCCGGTGACCGGGTCTACGTATATCCAGTCCTGTGCGTACCGCTGGGGGACGCGGGTCACCCCGTTCATCGTGATCTGGGCAAGAAAATGGTGGGTCACGGGCGCCGTGGTCTCGATCGCCGTCCAGCCCGGACCGCGTACCGGTGAGCCGATGACCACCGGCGCAAGGTCTTTGCGCACCGTGACGTTGCCGCCGGTGAACGTGGCCGGCGCGAGCCCGCTCCCGTTCAGGGTGAGCCGGTGGACGAGCCGGTCCGGCACGGCGTCCGGGCTGACCCCAAACCAGAGCGAGATCCGCGGGACGGGTAGTTTTCCGGTACCGTTCTCGAGCTCCGCCGCGGTCGGGGGCGGGTCTGCGGCCGGGTGGTAGAGTGCGGCGAGCAGTTCCCCGTCGAGCGTCCAGAGTATCTTCCCCGTGTCGGGATCGATGACCTCGACCTTCTCCGGGACGAACGTCCGGTTTTCTGACGGGGAGAGTTCAAGTTCGTACGCGAGGTTGACGCCGCCCTCGCTGGCGACCGGGATGGGCGGGAATGGGACGGTCACGTTCACCGGCGGGGCCGCAGGTTCCGTTGCGGTCTGTATACATCCGGCGGCGAGGATCGCCGCCGTCACGGTGAAGAGGATGAGGATCTGGAGGATGCGGGACATGATAACAGCATTTGAACAGTTGCTGCACGGGGCAATAAACCGGGAGGGTTTTGATTGCGGTAGTGGGCCTCCTGTGATGTTGCGGCAGTATCGCGCTTCCCGATTCACTGAATCTCTCACCGCGAGCGCTAAAACTGGAAATTTCGCGGAATAACAGTGTGCCCGGTGGGGTTTGAACCCACGACCGCCCGGTTATGGGCCGGAAATAGCCCCGATTGACGAAAGGAGCGATATTTACTAAGATGGAAAAACGGGGGAGGTTTAGCGGGAGATACAGGCATATCCGGCAAAACGGATGCCGGAGAGCAGTTTGTTGTCTTAAACCTTGATGATGCAGTGGATTATGTCACGCATGGATTGAAGCGTTCACTCCCATCTGTTACTAGGTTCTTTCTGGCACAGTATGCCACATCTCCGGAAGGAAGAAGCCTCAGTCTTCTATGGCATCCTCCGGAGTACTGCCGTCGGTTCTCCGTTGCTGCACCCTTTGCGCGCCTATGATCGGGTTCCGGGGCCGCAACCGCACACTCTATCATTACTGTTTCGGAGGTCACAGGCCACCTCAAGGGTATCTACACCCTCCGAACCGTTAAATCAGTAACCGTGCGGTGTGAAAGTGATCCTCGCCCAAAACTATATCTTTCCAGATACAGACATCATCATGTATGCCGACGAAGACGGTAGCCGAGCGGAAGAAGGCAACCTCGAAGACCACGCCTAAAAGGACCCTTACTCAGGCTGAAATCCAAGCCAGTATCGATAGACTGGATGCAGACATGGAGAGAGCGGGGAAAGGTCGGAAATATACTCATGCTGAGATAAAAAAGAAATATGGGTTATAAATCGATGTGCGGGTACATCTGGTGTGCCTCCTCGAAACCCACGATCAGATGAATTTGAGCAAATCTGTTCCCTTTCGCCCCCATAACCTTCTAAAACACGGTGTATTTCATCTGAACATGTAACCGGTGAGTGTTCTCCTTCCCTTTCAGTTTCTTCTTGTTGCATAGTCCGATCCGGTCGAAGAGGTGTTCACCCAAGCAAAACTCTATCTTCTGGATGATTTTTGCTAAATACTCGCCATCTCTGCGCTCAATTGCATCAAGATGTTTTTCCGCCGTCTCTGTGTATACGATCTCGTATTTCGTCATACATCCCTCAGACCTCGACGCCCCGCGCACGCAGCGCGGCGATCACACCCCACTCTGCAGACTCAGACATGGGGATACGCTCCTCCCTGGCGAGGAGGTAGACGTTCTCACGGATGTAGACGGAAGTCTGTTGAAAGACCTCTCCCTTTGCGTTGATTCGTTTCATAGCCGATACATGGCAAGTGCAACCACTTAACAAGAGGGTGTCAAAAAACCGCCCCGCCCGACTGTGGCGCCCTCTCTTTAAGTCCCCTCACGCGGAGATACTGCTATCCGTATATGTCTGGACATGTCCGGACATGTCTGGACAGGAGAATAGGAAATGAAAAACGGAGAAAAAGCAAAAAAACCGTAATCCATCGAATTAGGAGAAGATTGCACACAACGGTATCGCCAGAGACTTACGAGTATCTGAAGGAAACGGCCCTAAATGCAGGCCAATTACTTGATAGAGCAATTTCTGAACTTAGAAAAGTAACACCACATAATCTCGTCCTCATTTCCCAATCGGGGCAAGAATTACCATGGGCCCGGAGGGATTTGAACCCACGACCGCCCGGTTATGAGCCGGGCGCTCTGACCGGACTAAGCTACGGGCCCGGAAACAAGCGTCCTGATCCACGAAATCCGGGAACGGCGCGGGTTGCTGCAGTTCCCTGGCTCCGTGCAGATCATGGTGCATATAAACATCCCCTCTCGATCGATAAATACGTTGTGCGGTCCCCGGGTTTACACCTCCCTTACCCCCGGGTCGGCCTCCCGGATGACCCCGAGGACCTCCCGCGCCTTCTCGTGCATCAGCCCCTCCGTGTCCGCCTCGAGGTTCAGCCGCACCACCGGCTCGGTGTGGGAACGGCGGATGTTGAACCACCACGCCGGATACCCCACCGTCAGCCCGTCGAGATGGTCGAGGCCCGCGTCCCGGTAGCGCGCCGCAAGCGCTGCAAAGACCTGCTCCGGGTCGCTCACCCGGAGGTTGACCTCCCCGGTCGAGGGGTAGCGGTCCAGCGGCCGGATGAGTTCGGAGAGCGGGCGGCCGCTCGCGGCGAGGATGTTTGCGACCATGACCATCGTCACGAGCCCGTTGTCCGTAAACCCCATATCCCGGTAGTAGTAGTGCCCGGAGAGTTCCCCGGCAAAGAGGGCGTTCTCCTCCCGCATCCGGGCCTTGATGAAGGCGTGGCCCACCCTTGAGCGGACGCCCCGCCCCCCGGCCCGCTCGATCGCTTCCACGACGGCCCTGCTCGACCGCAGGTCGTAGAGGATCGTCGCCCCCGGCACCTCGCCGAGCAGGTAGTCCGCGATGAGCCCGGTCACCAGGTCCTCCCGGACGCGCTCTCCCCGCTCGTCGATGAGCCCGCACCGGTCGGCATCGCCGTCGAACGCCACTCCGAGGTCCGCGCCCTCCGCGACCACCCGGCTCTGGAGTTCCCGGGTGGTATCGGGGTCGAGCGGGTTTGCGTGGTGGTGGGGGAACCGGCCGTCAGGCTCAAGATAGAGCGGTGAAAGACGCCACGCCGGGACCCGCTCAAAGAGCCGGGGCACCTCCGGCCCGGCCATGCCGTTCCCCGCGTCCACGACGATCGTGAGCGGCCGGGGATTGCGGACAAACCCGGCCACCTTCCCGATGTAGGCATCAAGCATATCGACCCGGCGGCGGGACCCGGGGGCGCGGGCGACCGGCTCCTCCCCGACCATCGCCTCAAGGCGCGGCAGCCCCCGGTCCCCGGAGAGCGGCACCGCATCTCTTCGCGCAAGTTTGAGCCCGTTCATCTCTCCCGGGAGGTGGGAGGCCGTCACCATCGCGCCGCCGTCAAACCCCCCCGCGATGATGGCGTAGTTGAGGAGCGGGGTGCTCACCTCGCCGGCGTCGGCGACATCCGCCCCGGCCTCGATCACGCCTTCGGCGAACGCCCGGGCAAGCGACCCCGACGAGAGCCGCATGTCCCGCCCGACGACGACCCGCTCCGCGGAAAGGAGCCGGACGAAGGCGTTCCCGATCCGCCGTGCCTCCGCTTCATCGAGTTCGTCCGGGTAGCGCCCCCGGATGTCGTAGGCCCGGAAGATCCCGGCCATGCTCACGCCTCCCCCCGGAGCGGCGAGATCGCCCGGAGCCGCTCGATCACCCCGGGCAGGACCGAAAGGACGTAGTCGACGTCCTCGTCCGTGTTCCGGGAGCCGAGGGTGAGCCGGAGCGAACCGTGGGCGTGTTCGGGCGGAAGGCCGCAGGCGGTGAGGACGTGCGAGGGCTCAAGCGACGCGGAGGTGCAGGCGCTCCCCGTCGACGCCGCAACCCCGAGGGCGTCGAGCGACAGGAGGATCGACTCCCCCTCGACGTAGCGGAACGAGATGTTGGCGTTGTTTGCGAGCCGTTCCGTCGGGTGGCCGTTCAGCCGGGTATCCGGGATCCCGTCGAGGATCCCCCGGATCAGCCGGTCCCGCATCGCGGCGAGCCGGGTGGGGTTCTGCGGCATCCCCCCGACCGCAAGGTCGATCGCCCGGCCGAGCCCCACGATGCCGGGCACGTTCTCGGTCCCGGCCCGGCGGCCCCGCTCCTGCGCCCCGCCGTCCATGAACGTCCCGACCCGGGTCCCCCGCCGGACGTAGAGGGCTCCCGCCCCCTTCGGGCCGCCGAACTTGTGGGCGGAGATGGCGAGAAGGTCCGCCCCCATGGCGTCGACGTCCACCGGGTATGCTCCGATCGCCTGGACCGCGTCGGTATGGAACGGGACGCCGTGGTCGTGCGCGATCCGGCCGATTGCCGCGATCGGCTGGATCGTCCCGATCTCGTTGTTTGCGGCCATCACCGAGACGAGGACCGTCTTATTGGTGATCGCCTCCCCGACCCTCTCGGGGTCCACCCGGCCGTACCCGTCGACCGGGAGGTAGGTGACCCGGTAGCCCTGCTTCTCGAGCGCCCGGCAGGGGTGGAGGACCGCGTGGTGCTCGATCGCGGAGGTGATGATATGGTCACCCTTCTTCCTGCTCGCCGCCACCACCCCCTTGACCGCCCAGTTGTCGGCCTCCGTGCCCCCTGAGGTGAAGAAGATCTCCTCCGGCCGGGCCCCGATCGCCGCCGCCACCCGTCCCCGCGCCTCCTCCACCGCCTCCTTCGCCTCCCGGGCGAGGGCGTAGAGCGAGGAGGGGTTCCCGAACCGCTCCGAGAAGTAGGGGAGCATCGCGCGGGCGACCTCCGGCCGCACCGGCGTCGTCGCCGCATGGTCCATGTAGACCGTTCGCCTCTGCTCCATTCCGGTCACTTCGCCGCCATCGGCTGGAACCCGCGCATCGTCTCCGCCATCTCCCCAAGGCGCCGGTCCACGAGGTAGTTCACCGTCCCCTCTTCATACGTCCCGTCCTCCCGCCGCCTGCCCGCCGGGACGCCCGTGAGGACCTCGATCCCCTCGTCGATCGTCCGCACCGGGTAGATCCGGAACTTCCCGGCTCGCGCCGCCTCGATGATCTCCTCTTTGAGCATCAGGTTCTGGACGTTGCTTGCCGGGATCAGGACCCCCTGGGTGCCGTCGAGGCCTTTTGCCTTACAGACCTCGTAGAACCCCTCCAGTTTCTCGTTGACGCCCCCGATCGCCTGGACCTCCCCCTTCTGGTTCACCGAGCCCGTGACGGCGAGGTACTGTTTTACGGGGAGGCCCGAGAGCGCCGAGAGGAGGGCGTAGAGCTCGGTGCTCGACGCGGAGTCGCCCTCGATCCCCTCGTAACTCTGCTCGAAGACGAGCCGGGCCGAGAGGGCGAGCGGTTTGTTGCGCGCGTAGTTGTTGTTGAGGTAGCCGCTGACGATCAGGACGCCCTTCGTGTGGATCGGCCCGCCGAGCGCTGCTTCCCGCTCGATGTCCATGACCCCCTCGCGCCCGACCCCGATGCTCGCGGTCACCTTCGACGGCCGGCCGAACGCGAAGTCCCCGAGCCCGATGACCGAGAGGCCGTTCACCTGCCCGACCTTCTCTCCCTCGGTCTCGATGAGGAAGATCCCCCGCTGGATGTACTCCTCGATCTTCTTCTGGATCAGGTTCGAGCGGTAGACCTTCTCCTCGATCGCCCTCGTGACGTGCTGCCTCCCGATCTGGTCGGCGCCGTCGCCTGCCGCATAGAAGTTCGCCTCCCGGATGAGGTCCGCGATCGCGGCAAACCGGGTCGAGAGTTTCTGCTTGTCCTCAGCGAGGCGCGAGCCGTACTCGATCACCCGGGCGATCGCCTCCCGGTCCAGGTGCCGGAGGTCCTCCTCCCGGACGAGGTTGCACATGAAGTCGGCGTACTTCCCGGCGTTCTCGTCGTTTCGCTCCATCACGATGTCGAAATCGGCCTTGACCTTGAAGAGCTCCTTGAAGTCGGGGTCCATCTGGTAGAGGAGGTGGTAGAGCATCGGGGTCCCGATCAGGGCCACCTTGATGTCGAGAGGGATGGGCTCGGGCTTGATCGTCTTTGCCGTGATGAACCCCATCCGCTCTCCGGGCTCCTCGATGACGGCTTTCCCGGTCTTCAAGGCGGTCTTGAGCCCGTCCCAGGAGAGGGGCGCCCGCAGGAGGTCTTCGACGCTGAGGACCAGGTAGCCGCCGTTTGCCGCGTGCAGCGAGCCCGGCCGGATCATCGTGAAGTCGGTCGTGAAGATCCCGAACTGGACCTCTTTCTCGATCTTCCCGAGCAGGTTCTGGAAGGTGGGGTTCTGCTCGACGACCACCGGGGCGCCGCTGGTCCTGGTGTTGTCGACGACGACGTTCACGTCGTACTTCCGGAACGGGAGCTCCCGGATGAAGGCCTGGAACTGGGGCGGGGCGCCCGGCTGTTCGGGGATCCCGAGGAAGGCCTGGAGGTTCTCGAGGATGTCGTTCTGGACGGCGTCGATGTAGGCCGGGACCTCCGGGACGTCGGCATACTTCTCCTTGAGCTCGGCGACGAGGTTCCCGATCGCGTAGAGGGCGATGTCGTGGTTCAGGCTCGTGACCGCCTCGGCCCCCTGCCGCTCGATCTCCTGCACCTGCCGGAGCGTGCTCCGGAGTTCGGTATTGAGGGCGTCGCGCCGCCGCTGGACTTCCGCCCGCACTTCATCGGGGAGGTTGATGAACTCCTCCTCGGGGACCGGTCTCCCGTTGATGATCGGGATGGTCAGGAGGCCGATGGGGCTCATCTGGATGACGAACCCGGCCTCCTGGGCGCGCTGGTTGATCCGGGCGATGAGGTCGGTCCTTTTCCCCTGGAGCGACTGGAGGGTCTCGTCCCGGCGCTTGGCGTACTCCTCGCTCTCGAACGCCCGCGGGAGCGCTCGTTTGGCACCCTCGATGAACCGCTTCATATCCTCCCTGAACCGGGGCCCCCTCCCCGCCGGGAGGGGGATGGCGTCCGGTTCATACTGGTTCCCGAAGTTGTGGACGTAGACCCAGTCGCTCGCCCGGGGCTTGGCCTTCGCGAGTTCGTCGAGGAAACTCCTGACGGCGCTCATCCGCCCGGTGCCCTGGGCGCCCGCGGTGTAGACGTTGAACCCGGGCTCCCGGATCTCAAGGCCGAACCGCAGCGCCCGCAGCGCCCGTTCCTGGCCGATGATCTCTTCGAGCGGCCGCATCTCTTCGGTGCTGGCGCATTGCACCTTTCCCGGCTCGTAGACGTTCCGGTACTCTCCGATATCCAGTGGCTGAACCATCTCTCTCACCAGGTTCCTACAACTACACCGCAGGGTGTCGCCCGCCTTAAAAAAGGTTCCCCGGGTGCCATGATGGATGGTTTTAACTCAATTCGCGCTTATGTGTAGTATGTTTGCGTGCGGTCTTCCCTGCACGAGATCGCGAGGAACAGGTGTCCCTATGAGAATTGCAATAGCACAGGACGGAAACCAGGTGTCCGGGCACTTCGGGCACTGCGAAGGGTATGCGATCTTCGACGTCGAGGAGTCGATCATCTACCGGAGGGGCGACCTCAAGAACCCCGGCCACGAACCCGGACGGCTCCCGGTCTTCCTTGCGGAGCACAAGATCGACCTGATCATCGCCGGCGGGATGGGGCCGCGGGCCGTCGACCTCTTCCGCGGGAACGGTATCGAGGTGCTCCTCGGTGTCAGCGGGAACGTGGACTATATCGCGCAGGACTACATCGCCGGCCGCCTCTCGCCGGGGGAGAGCTCCTGCCACCACGAGGACGGCGGAGAGTGCGGTGGGCATTGAGCGGGTGCATCGACCTATAGTATTATGCTCATATGGGTAATAATTCCCATGAGGTAACGCTATGATTGTCTGTATCACGGCCCGCGCCGCGGGCACGGACGCCCCGGTCGAAGAGCGGTTCGGCCGGGCGCCTTACTTCGTCTTCGTCGATACGGAGACGGGAAAGTCGGAATCGGTTGAGAATCCTCTCATCAACGCTGCCGGCGGGGTCGGGCCCCGGGCGGTCCAGGTGCTCGCGGAGCATGGCGCAACCGTCCTCATCACGGGGCAGGTCGGGGGGAACGCCGCCAAAGCGCTTGAGGCGGGCGGGATCAGGGTGTATGCCTGCCGCGGGGGCGGCAGCGCGGCCGACGCCCTCGCGGCGTATACCGCCGGGGACCTGCAGCCGATCTCCCTCGCCTGAGGCGGGATCCGGCATGAAGATCGCGATTGCAAGCGGCAAAGGCGGGACCGGGAAGAGCACGGTGGCGGCGAACCTCGCCTGGGCGCTTGCCCGCTCCCGGGACGTCGCGCTCGTCGACTGCGACGTCGAGGAACCGAACCTCCACCTCTTCTTCCCGGCCGCGACGACGGATGTGCCGGTGACGACCCCGGTCCCGGTGATCGACCCCGCCCGCTGCACCCTCTGCGGGGAGTGCGGGAAGTTCTGCCGGTTCGGGGCGCTTGCCGTGGTGAAGGACTGCGTCCTCACCTTCCCGCACCTCTGCCACTCCTGCGGCGGGTGTACCCTCGTCTGCCCGCAGGGAGCCGTCCGGGAGGTCCCGCGGACCATCGGCCGGATCGCGTGCTCGCGCCCGCTCTCCCGGCTGGTCCTGATCAGCGGGGTCCTGAACGAGGGGGAGGTGCAGGCCCCGGCGGTCATCCGGGCGGCAAAGGCGCGTGCGGAGGGGCACCCGCTCGTCATTTACGACGCCTCCCCGGGGATCGCCTGCCCGGTGATCGAGACCCTCGAGGGGAGCGATTTCTGCCTCCTGGTCACGGAGTCGACGCCGTTCGGGCTGCACGACCTCCGCCTCGCGGCAGAGGTGGCGGAGGAGGTCGGGATCCCTGCCGGCGTCGTGATCAACAGAAGCGACGGAGAGGATGCGGCGACGGTTGCGTTCTGCCGGGAGCGCGGGCTCCCCGTCCTCATGACGATCCCGTTCTCGCGGGAGATCGCCGCCGTCCAGAACCGGGGCGGGCTCATCGCCGCGCTCCTCCCCGGGTGGGAGGAGCGGTTCATCGACCTCTTTGCGGGGGTGAGCCCGTGATCCGGCTCGCGGTCGTGAGCGGCAAGGGCGGCACCGGGAAGACGATGGTGGCGGCGGCGCTCGCGGATACGAGCGGGGTGCCGCAGGTCCTCGCCGACTGCGACGTCGACGCCGCGAACCTCTCTCTTCTCCTCGAGCCCCGGCGGCTCACCACGGAGGAGTTCCGGGGGCTTGCGGCGGCCCGGATCGATCTCGGGGTCTGCCGCGACTGCGGGATCTGTGCGGACCGCTGCCGGTTCGGGGCGATCGTGCGCCGGGACGATGCCTGGAGAGTGGATCCCCTCCACTGCGAGGGCTGCGGCGTCTGCGCCTACGTCTGCCCGACGGGGGCGGTCTCGATGGAGCCGCGGGTCAGCGGCAGGATCTGCACATCGGCGACGGACCGGGGGTTCCTCGCCCACGCCCGGCTCTTCCCGGGCTCCGGGAACTCAGGGTTGCTCGTCACCGGGGTGAAGAAGCGGGCGGTGGCCCTCTCGGAGGGTGCCGACCTGCTGCTCGCCGACGGGCCGCCGGGGATCGGGTGCCCGCTGATCGCGACGGTGAGCGGCATGGACGCGGTCCTCGCCGTGACGGAGCCGGGGGTCTCTGCGCTCCACGATCTCACACGGCTCGTGACGGTCTGCCGGCGGTTCGGCGTCCGGATCTTCGTCGTCATCAACCGGTTCGATCTCGTGGAGGATATCTGCGCGCGGATCGAGGACTACTGCGAAAGGGAGGGGATCCGGGTGGCGGGGAAGATCCCGTTCGACCCGGCGGTGGTCGACGCGGTGCGGGAGGGCCGGCCCGTGACGCGGGGCGACTCGCCGGCGGCGGAGGCACTCCGGGCGCTCCGGGATACCCTGTTCGCCGAACTCGGGCTCCCGTGAGCCCGCCACCCTTTTTGTGACCCGCGCCGCAGTTCGGGGTATCGCGACCGTCCCGTCTCCGGCCGGAAGACGTTGTGAAAAAAGAGGGTTTGGTATTGTTTTAGAACCGGGGTTTTCTGTGCTTCGGGAGGCAGTCCTGGCAATAGACGGGTCTGCCCTCGGTCGGCTTGAAGGGGACTTCGCACTCTTTCCCACAGTCTGAACAAACGGTCTTCGTCATTTCACGGGGGCCGCCGAAGTTCCTCGGTCCACCGAAATTTCTGTTGCTTCTGTTATAATCCATTGGATTGCTCATGCAGATAAGAACACTGCCTGTAGAGATACGGGTGTATAGTATATAAGGTACTTCAACGGCACCTTGCGTGCCCCCCGCACCCCCAGCAGCCCGGGATGCGATCCGGGCACCCGCTGCCGCACAATCAGACATACACCGCCTCCGCCTCGACGGCGTGCATGAGCCGCGGCCGCCGGGCGATCCCGCCCTTCAGGGCGAGGTCCACGGAGACGCCGAGCACCCTCTCCAGGTCAACTTTCTCGTCCACGACATCCCGGCCGATCGGCTCTTCGATATCGCTCCCCGGACCCTGCTCGTTTCGGGCGTAGGAACCGAAGATGCCGAGCGCGCGGATGTGATACCTCCGCTCAAGGCAGGGTTTTGCCTTCCTCAAAACATCGACGACCGACCGCACGGTCCGGTGCGGAGAGATATCCTCGGGCCTTTGCGGCACTTCCAGACGCCTCCTTTAAGGGTATATGGGCGGAAGAATCGTTTATCTGTCTCTCTGCCCGGTGCCGGTGAGGGATCCCCAAGGTTTATCTCTGCGGGGTTGAAGGGGGAGAGCGGGAAGACCCCCTGCGCAAGCTGGGGGATGGGAGCGGCGCCCCTTCGTTTTGTTTCACTTTCACCCTGCATGGCTCTTCTTTATAGCAAAAGAACTGCAGATACCTCATGGGATAACCGACAGGAGAGGTTCTGATGCACATCACCACGAAGATCAAGATTCAGGTGACACCCGATCAGGCCGATGTGCTCTGGCACCTCTCCGAAAAATGCCGGTTACTCTACAACTTTGCTCTTGCCGAACGAAACCAGAACTACCAGGAGAACAAGGATCGGCCCGATAAGCAGTACATCGGGTATGTGCAGCAGGCGAACGCCCTTCCCGACCTGAAGAAGAAGTACCCCGAGTACCGGTGGGTCTACTCCAAAGTTCTGCAGACCACCCTCAAATCGCTGGACGACAACTTCAAGTCGTTCTTTGCCCTGCGACAGAACGGCGATGAAGATGCTAACCCCCCG